>JANPLX010000001.1:0-14275 GCA_031422495.1 Polaromonas sp.
TTTTTAATCGTCTTTTAGGAGCCTCATTATGATGGTACTTTACTCGGGCACGACATGCCCCTATTCGCACCGCAGCCGTTTTGTGTTGTTTGAAAAAGGCATGGATTTTGAAATCCGTGACGTTGATTTATACAACAAATCAGAAGATATATTGTTGATGAATCCTTATGGCCAAGTGCCGATTTTGGTTGAGCGCGATTTGATCTTGTACGAATCAAACATCATTAACGAATACATCGATGAACGTTTTCCTCATCCTCAACTCATGCCCGGTGACCCTGTTGACCGTGCGCGCGTGCGTTTGTTTTTGCTCAATTTCGAAAAAGAATTGTTTGTTCACGTCAGTACTTTAGAAAACCGTGCCAACAAGGGCAACGACAAAGTGTTGGAAAAAGCCCGCGCACACATTCGCGACCGCTTGACACAACTTGCACCTGTTTTCTTGAAAAACAAATACATGTTGGGCGACAATTTCTCGATGCTTGACGTGGCGATTGCGCCTTTGCTCTGGCGCTTAGATTTCTATGGCATTGAGCTCAGCAAAAATGCGGCGCCTTTGCTCAAATACGCCGAGCGCATTTTCTCGCGCCCAGCCTATATTGAAGCGTTGACGCCGTCTGAAAAGGTGATGCGTAAGTAATTTACTTCGCCTTAAATGGAATTAGATTGTGATTAGTTCAATAACAGCCACATCTACCTCCACGCGTCCCTACCTCATTCGTGCTCTGCACGAATGGTGTATCGATAATGGTTTCACGCCATTGATCACAGTGCTGGTTGATGCGAACACACAAGTGCCGAAAGAGCACGTCAAAGACAAAGAGATTGTCTTGAACCTCAGCTTCGACGCGACAAGTGGTTTGAAATTGGGCAACGATTACATAGAATTCAAAGCCAGATTTTCAGGGGTAGCACGAGATATCATTGTGCCTGTAAATCGCATCATCGCGATTTATGCGCGTGAAAACAGCCAAGGTATGGCATTCCCAAATATTGCTGCACTCGATGCCGTCATTGACGCAGATACGAGTGCTGACAGTATTGCAAAAACAAAAGACGACCAAGCTGTAAAACAAGCTGTGACGTTAGCAGTTGCTAGACCTGCATTAAAAATTGTGAAGTAATTTGAAAATTTCGTAAACTTTCTTGAAATTTTAAAATAGCAACTTCAGAGTTACTCGAAATTCAAGTTAAAATACGAGATACGCCGATTTAGCTCAGTTGGTAGAGCACCCGCCTTGTAAGCGGTAGGTCATCAGTTCGACTCCGATAATCGGCACCACTTTTTTGTTTATTAATTTCGTTTAATATTTATTTTTATTAACTGAATGCGTCTGCAAGCGCACTTTTAAACGTATGTCAGTGATTTGCTTTCCCGTCGAAAGCAAGTGTGTTTGAAATTTAGGCAGCAGTTGTCTTAATTTGGCAACCGCTGCATTCCCCTCGACAATCAAGCACCACGTAGTACCATTGACGGTTGTGTCAATGGGTCCTGCTTTTATGGCAGGTCTTAGATTTAGGGGAATCAGCGGCTGAATGGACTGCAGCATAGCATTCGATTCACGAGACAAATCTATGAGTTTTGCTAAAGTAGGCGACTCTTGCGTTGCCTCTTCAATCGAGTAAGGTGTTTTGCGGCGATTCATGGATCAAGTATTTTGGAGCATTCGGTATGCATTTGATTATCACTGACGCGTGGATGGCAAAAAGCAAAGCTTTACATCTAAGCGGAACCAAATTATTGCTCGCTGGCTTTGTGAGTGCTTTATGCGTGATGCTTGTATCTGTTGGACTTTACCACTGGGTTTTTTTAAAGGCCGCGCGTGAGGGCTGGCCCTTTGTCGGCGGCATAGTTAAATTAGTTGCTAAAGATGACTCGGTGCAGCGAGAGAGGTTTTTGCGAGAAAATTTAGATGCCATGGCTAAAAAAGTTGGTGAAATGCAAGCCAAAATGCTGCAATTAAACGCTTTGGGTGAGCGCGTCTCTGGCTTAGCTGGCTTGCCAGCGCCACTTAGCGCAGTGCCAGGTCGTGGTGGCACTTTGGTGGCTGCTCGCCCTTTGTCGTTGGAGGAGTTGCAAGCAACCTTGAACAGTCTGGATATAGCAACTGGACAGTACGTGGATATGCTGACAGTTGCAGAGTCGAGATTATTTGATTTGAAAATTAAAAAGTCTATGATACCCACGCAGCATCCAGTTGCATCTGGAAATTTGGGTTCGTTATTTGGTAACCGCATTGACCCTATCAACGGTGGCTTAGCGATGCATACGGGGTTAGATTTCCAGGCCAACACGGGTACACCCATCGTTGCAGCTGCTGGTGGTGTTGTCGTTACTCAGGAGTATCACGCAGCTTATGGCAATATGATTGAAATTGACCATGGCAATGATTTGATCACACGTTACGCTCATGCATCGCAGGTATTTGTCAAAAAGGGCGATTTGATCAAGCGCGGCAAAAAAATCGCAGAAGTCGGTACAACTGGACGCTCAACCGGGCCGCATTTGCATTTTGAGGTGCTAGTACAAAGCGTTCCGCAAGATCCGCAAAAGTTCTTGACTGCTGGTCAAGCCATGGTAAACGAACTGATTGCCAAAAATGACAAAAACCAAAGCAAAAGGTCAGCAAACTCAAAATCAACTGAATAATTGATTTTTTGAGAATTGCTTGCTGGCAAAGGTAAAATCTAAGGTTATTGACCGTAGTAATCAAACATTGAAATCTGTTTTATTATCCTCATATCTATTCATAACATTAACTAGCGACTCTGACTTGCGAGCAAATTAGCGCGTAAGTTGGCACAGTATCCATGGCAAGTAACTTTCTAACGCAAATTTTTGGCAGTCGTAATGACAGGCAGTTGAAGCAATACCGTAAAACGATTGTAAAAATCAACGCATTAGAACCATCATTGGAATCACTCAGTGATGAGCAGTTAAAAAATAAAACCCAAGAGTTTAAAGACCGAGTGACCAAAGGTGAGTCACTTGATGACCTGTTGGTTGAAGCGTTTGCAGTCGTTCGCGAAGGCTCTAAGCGCATCATGAAGCTGCGTCATTTTGATGTTCAAATGTTGGGCGGCATGTCGCTTCACAACGGTAAAATTTCAGAAATGGGCACAGGTGAAGGTAAAACTTTAACAGCTACTTTGCCCGTATATTTGAATGCTTTAACGGGTAAGGGCGTTCATGTTGTCACCGTGAATGATTACTTGGCCAATCGTGATGCTCGCTGGATGGGTAAGTTGTACAACTTTTTGGGTTTGAGTGTTGGCATCAATTTACCAAATATGCCGCGTGAAGAGAAGCAGTCTGCTTATCGAGCTGATATCACTTACGGAACCAATAACGAGTATGGTTTCGACTACTTACGTGACAACATGGTTTACGAGGTGAATGATCGGGTCCAACGCAGTTTGAATTACGCCATTGTTGATGAAGTAGATTCTATTTTGATCGACGAAGCCAGAACGCCATTGATCATCAGCGGTCAAGCAGAAGATCAAACCGAAATGTATGTAGCTATGAACAAAGTAGCCCCTACATTGACAAGACAAGAAGGCGAAGCTGACCCGCGCACGGGTGAGGGCGTCATCAAGCCTGGCGACTTTACTTTAGATGAGAAAACCCAGCAGGTTGTGTTAACAGAAATCGGCCATGAAAATGCTGAACGTGTGCTGGCAAACATGGGTTTGATTCCTGAAGGCTCGACCTTGTATGACCCGGCTAACATCACTTTGGTTCACCATTTGTATGCAGCTTTGCGCGCCAAGAATTTATTTCATCGCGATCAACACTATGTGGTGCAAGAAGGTGAAATCGTCATTGTTGATGAGTTCACGGGTCGTTTGATGTCTGGTCGTCGATGGAGCGATGGCTTGCACCAAGCCGTTGAAGCCAAAGAAGGTGTGGCAATTCAAGCTGAAAATCAAACGATGGCGTCGATCACGTTTCAAAATTATTTCCGTTTGTATGGCAAATTAGCTGGCATGACTGGTACTGCTGATACTGAAGCGTATGAATTTCAAGAAATCTATGGCTTAGAGACGTTAGTGATGCCACCCAACCGCCCTAGCCAGCGTGATGACCAGCTAGACCGTGTCTACAAAACCACACGTGAAAAATACGAGGCAGCTGTTAAAGATATTCGTGAGTGTTATGAGCGCGGGCAGCCTGTGCTGGTGGGAACTACGTCGATTGAAAATTCTGAAATTATTGACCAACTTCTGACCAAAGAAGGTTTGCCGCATCAGGTGCTCAATGCGAAACAGCATGCGCGCGAGGCAGATATTGTGGCGCAAGCTGGCCGGCCAAAGATGATCACGATTGCCACCAATATGGCTGGTCGCGGTACCGATATCGTGTTGGGCGGTAATTTGCAAATGGCGATTGATGCAGTTGAGGAAGACGAGTCTTTAGATGCATCTATAAAACTACAGCAAGTAGACACGTTGAGGACAAATTGGGCTAAGGATCACGATTTTGTCAAGTCTGTGGGCGGCCTTCGCATAGTAGCGACAGAGCGGCATGAATCGCGTCGGATTGACAACCAGCTTCGTGGACGCTCGGGTCGGCAAGGTGACAATGGCTCTTCGCGTTTCTTTTTAAGTCTTGATGATTCTTTGATGCGCATCTTTGCGGGTGATCGCGTTAAATCAATCATGGACAGGCTGAAAATGCCCGATGGCGAAGCGATAGAAGCTGGTATTGTCACGCGCAGTATTGAAAGTGCGCAACGCAAAGTTGAAGCTAGAAATTTCGATATCCGCAAGCAATTACTTGAATACGATGATGTCGCAAACGATCAACGTAAAGTGATTTATCAGCAACGCAATGATATTTTAGACGCTGCAAACTTGAGCGATCAAATTAAATCTTTACGTGAAGGCTGTTTTACGGACTTAGTGCGTCAGTTCGTGCCGCAAGATTCTTTGGAAGAGCAATGGGATTTGGTTGGATTAGAGAAAACACTTGCGCAAGATTGGCAAATCAACATGCCTTTGGTGCAAGAAGTGCAAGCTGCTACGGCGATTGAAGACGAAGAAATCTTAGAAAAAGTGATTCAGGCTGCTGATGCTACTTTCAATGGCAAGATCGCGCAAATTGGTGAGGAAAACTTCACGCATTTTGAGCGTATGGTTTTGCTACAAAGCATTGACAGTCATTGGCGCGAACATTTGAGTGCGTTGGATTATTTACGCCAAGGCATTCATTTGCGCGGTTATGCGCAAAAGCAACCAAAACAAGAATATAAGCGAGAAGCGTTTGAGTTGTTTGGTCAATTACTTGACGCGGTCAAAAACGAAGTCACTAAAATTTTGATGACAGTGAAAGTTCAATCCGGTGAAGAGATTGAGCGTGTTGCTGAAGATATGGAAAATCGCGCTGAAAAGATTGCGAATATAACTTATACAGCACCGACTGAAACTGGTGAAGCTCAAACAGTTGTTGACGAGTCAACGGTTAATTTGGCTTCGAAGTCCAGTGTCAATGGTATGCCACGCGTCGGTCGCAACGAGCCATGCCCTTGCGGTAGTGGAAAAAAATACAAGCAATGCCACGGTAAATTAGCTTGAAAATTTAGCTGAAAACATCTATGCCTGTTAATTTAAATGCACCACTCGCATCTTCCTTGTATGACATTGCAGGCCTTCGTATTGGCGTCGCTGAAGCTGGTATTCGAAAAGCGAATCGTAAAGACTTGACGGTTGTCTTGATGGACGAAGGGTCATCGGTTGCGGGCGTATTTACGCAAAACAGATTCTGTGCGGCACCTGTGCAAATCTGTAGAGAGCATCTACAAATCTCTCAACAAAACATAGCGCCATCAGCAGGTATTCGCGCCATGTTGATCAACACTGGCAATGCCAATGCGGGAACTGGCGAAGACGGTTTAATGCGAGCGCGTTCTACGTGCGAAGCTTTAGCGCAAAAATTAGGTTTGTCACCGCTGCAAGTATTGCCGTTTTCTACTGGTGTGATCATGGAATCGTTGCCGCATGAGCGTATTGCAGCTGGTTTAGATGCTGCCATCGAAGATGCAAAAACAAGCCATTGGCTTCGTGCTGCTGAGGCGATCATGACGACTGACACTGTGCCCAAAGCATTCAGCAAGCAAATTCAAATATCTGGCAAAACTGTTAATATCACAGGCATCAGTAAAGGCGCTGGCATGATTCGGCCAAACATGGCAACCATGCTCGGCTTTATGGCGACAGACGCATCCGTAGCTCCGCAAGCCATGCAACAACTTGCCGCAGAATTAGCGCAAGGCTCGTTCAACTGCATCACTGTGGATGGCGACACTTCTACCAACGATTCTTTCGTAGTGATTGCGACCAACAAAGCAGACCATACCCCGATCAAGACTTGGTCAAGTCCAGATGGTGTTGTTCTAAAAGCTGCCATGCTGGATGTTGCACGCAACTTAGCACAAGCTATTGTGCGCGATGGCGAAGGTGCTACAAAATTTATTTCTGTGCAAGTAAATGGCGGAAAAACCAGCGAAGAATGCCGCAAAGTCGCCTATGCCATTGCACATTCTCCTTTGGTGAAAACAGCTTTTTTTGCTAGTGACCCAAATCTTGGTCGTATTTTGGCGGCGGTTGGTTATGCAGGGATCGAAGATCTTGATCAGACCAAAATTGATTTGTTTTTAGATGACGTCAATGTGGCTACAAAAGGTGGCCGCAATCCAAACTATCAAGAGTCAGACGGTCAACGAGTCATGAAGCAATCTGAAATCACGGTGCGAGTTGTTTTGGGTCGCGGCAGAGTTAGTGAGACGGTTTGGACTTGCGATTTGTCTTACGATTACGTCAAAATTAACGCGGACTACCGTTCTTAAATCCGTATATTTCCGAATAATTATAAAAATGAATGAGCATTTCGAGAAATTTTTAGTTCGCGCCGAATCTTTGGTAGCCAGACTGGAAGCAACCCTTCCGCAAGCTTTGACTGCTCCTGATTGGAATAGCGCTATTGCATTTCGCTACAGAAAACGTAGCATCAATCACGGCTCTTTGGAGCCGGTTCGGCATATTGACGCGACTCGCTTGAGTGATTTGAAAGAAATTGATGTTCAAAAAGAAAAGATTGAACGCAATACCAAGCAATTTGTAGATGGTAAATCGGCCAACAATGTTTTGCTTACTGGCGCACGTGGTACGGGCAAATCATCGCTGATCAAAGCTTGTTTGAACGAATATTCAACTCTTGGGCTGCGTTTGATTGAGGTAGATAAAGCTGATTTGGTTGATTTGCCAGATATTGTCGATGTGGTATCAGATCGTCCGGAAAAATTCATCGTTTATTGCGATGATTTGAGTTTTGAAGAGGGTGAGCCAGGCTACAAAGCTTTGAAGTCAATATTAGATGGTTCCATTGCTGCGGCATCGCCGAATGTGCTTATTTACGCCACCAGTAACCGCAGGCATCTGCTGCCAGAGTACATGAAGGAAAACTTGACATACCAACATACTGATGATGGTGAAGTGCATCCTGGTGAAGGTGTTGAGGAAAAAATTTCATTGTCTGAGCGGTTTGGCTTATGGATCAGCTTTTACCCTTTCAACCAAGAGGAATATCTAGCTATCGTGGCTCAATGGTTGAATTTCTTTGGCATTGAGATGCAAAAAGTACCAGAAGCAAGGCAGCAGTCTTTGGTCTGGGCTTTAGAGCGTGGCTCGCGTAGTGGACGTGTCGCCTACCAATTCGCACGTGATTTTGCTGGTCGCACTTGAGTCAAGTCAATCACTTGGAAGCGTTACAGGTTGTCGACCCAGATATCGAACGAACTGATGCTGGAGTAAGACCCATCACCGAAGTTGCGGTGGGTATTTTGATTCGTAGTAATGGTGATTTTTTAATGACAACCCGACCAACTGGCAAAGCATATGCTGGCTATTGGGAGTTTCCTGGCGGTAAACTAGAGGTCAATGAAACTGTCGTAGAGGCACTTCGTAGAGAGTTAATTGAAGAAATTGGCGTCATGATTGAAGATACATGCGTTTGGCGAGCTAGTGTGATTGATTATCCACATGCCTTGGTCCGGTTAAACTTTTGTAAAGTATCCGCATGGACTGGTCAGTTGCAGATGCATGAATCGCAGCAATTTTCATGGCAATCTTTGCCTGTTCAAGTCTCTCCAGTCTTAGCTGGAACCTGGCCTGTATTACAGTGGTTAGCAGATGAAGTCGGCGCTTAAAATTTGTTTTTTGCTATATTCTTCATAGCAGGAAAAAAATTTATACATCGGCTATAGCTGCTTTCTTTGTCTTTAGTGCTTATTGTAATTTGGCATCGCCAAAGGCTTGGTCGTGTGGCGATACATCGGCCTCCACGCGAAAGCTCTCACTCGCCCAAGCACCAAAGTCAATATTCTTGCATCGCTCACTGCAAAATGGTCGATACACATTGCTGCTAGCAAAAATACTTTCGCCCCCGCATTGCGGGCAGTTGACAATTTTGATTGAATTTTGATTGGCAGATGTCATGAGCAAAGCGTTAATTCAAATGCGGCATCTTCTGCGCTTGGGTGCAATCGCTCTGTTTCGTCTTGGCGCATCAAACGAATCATCACAATCAAGCGGTTGCCGCTGATTTCAGGAATCAATTCGAGAGATTGATCAAGGCGCATGCGTAGTAATTGGTACGGTTTACCTTGCGGTAGATTTTGCTGAAACTGTCCCCCACTGGCGATCATTTTTTGCGCAGAACCTGATTCCCGGAGAATTTTAAGTAATAGAAAAATAGCATTTGCTAAGGGAGTTAGAGGCTCAGACCAACGCGACAAATCAGCCTGTCGGCGTGAAAATGACATATGCTGCCATGCAAAATAAGCTGGCAGGTCAAACTCACAGGTTCCGCCCGGTATACCCATGCGACTGCGTACACTCATCAACCAGTCATTTTCAGTCAACGATTGACCCGCTTTGCCAGCTAAGTTGTTGAGTGTAGTAAAGCAATGTTCAAGTTCGGCAATCACCTCGTCAAGTGCACCTTCGGCAATAGCTGGATTGCCGCGGTAGCTGTTGAAGATTTGTTTTTGCTTTTCTAAGTCTTTCATCACGTCAGACTTGAGGTCAGCACGCGAGCCAACATCCATCACTTCGAAAATAGTCGTCAGTGCGTAATGGTGGTCAAGGGCAGATTCTCGAGAAGTCAACTCGCCTAGGCGATTGAACAAATGCTCAAGCCGAAGATAAGTTCGGATTCTTTCGTTAAATGGGTATTCGTAAAGGATCACAATTTTTTCCGTTCATCGAATTGGCGCTTTAATTGCTGGGCAACTTGCGTTACTTGCTCACCAAGCTCTTCGACGGTGATACTATCATTGAATATAAGGATATCTGCCGCACTGTTACGCATTTTTCTAGTAGCTTGGTTGGCCATTATTTTTTCCACGTCTTCTTTTTTAAGTGTATTGCGCAACATGACACGGATAGTTTGAGTTTGTTGGGTGCAATCAATCACCAGTATTTTGGTCAAGATTGGACGCCAATTGCTTGATTCAACCAGTAAAGGTATATCGTAAACGATGAGATTTACAGCCGACTTTGTTGCATCATAGTCTTGCTGCTGCATCTCAAGCTTGATCAGCGGGTGAATGATGCTTTCGATCCGTTTTTTAGCGTTAGCATCAGTAAACACCAAATCGCGCATGCGGCTGCGGTCTAGGCTACCATCTGAACTGATCATAGCGTTGCCAAATTCAAGTTTGATAGCTTCTATGGCCTGACCATGTGCGGTTGTGAGTTTGCGGGAAACAGCATCTGCGTCAATCACGACAGCGCCTAAAGTCGCAAACATGCTGGCTACCGTGCTCTTACCGCTGCCAATCCCACCAGTTAATCCTAAGCGCGTTGGTTGATACGACATTCGACTTGACGATACTTAAAGTGAAGCCAGACCTACAATTTTTAAAATAGCTTGGGGTCCGAAAAATAGTGCGCTAAATCCGGCTAAACCTAAGAATGGGCCGAATGGAACGTATCCGCCTTCTCGCAAGTTGCTCGAAAACTTTAGAGCTATGCCAATGATGGCGCCAATCACAGATGCCATCAAGATAATTGGAATCAAGGCCTGCCAGCCAAACCATGCGCCCAGAGCTGCAAACAGTTTGAAGTCACCATAACCCATGCCTTCTTTGCCAGTGATGAGCTTAAACATCCAATAAATAAGCCATAGTGAAAAATAACCGGCTGCAGCGCCCCAAATTGAAGACTCTAAAGTTACGTTGGTCAATTTCAATGCCGCAAGTAACAAACCCGCCCAAAGCAATGGCAAGGTAATATCGTCTGGTAAGAGTGTAGTATCCCAATCGATCATCGACAAAGCTAACAGCGCTGCGCTGAAGCCACACCAAGCCAAGCCAGTTGGAGTTAGCCCCCAGCGCCATATGCAGTAAAAAAACAATGCACCACAGACGAGTTCGATGGTTGGATAGCGTAAGCTGATTGGCGTTTTACAAGCTGAGCATTTGCCGCGCAAAAACATATAGCTCAAGACAGGGATATTTTCATACCACTTGAGTTGATGAGAGCATATTGGACAGGACGAGCGCGGTAGCATCAAGTTGAATGTGACTTGTTTGGTATGTATTCCGCCCTCATTGATGTCGTTGTATTCTGCAACTTCAGCCGCCCACTGATTTTCCATCATCTTGGGTAGGCGGTATATCACCACGTTCAAAAAGCTACCTATCAATAATCCAAATATGCCGAAGAATCCGGCTTCAAATACTTCTGCTGAGAGCATTAAACGACTTGTCCCAGCTTGAAAATTGGCAAGTACATGGCAACCACAATGCCGCCAATGATGGTGCCCAAAAATACGATGATGATAGGTTCCAGCAAGCTTGATAGACCAGCCACCATGTCATCAACTTCGGCTTCGTAAAAGTCCGCCGCTTTGCCGAGCATGTGGTCAATTGTTCCTGACTCTTCGCCAATCGCACACATCTGCAACACCATAGACGGGAATACATTGGCATTCGTCATGGCATTTGTCAAGCTGGTACCCGTAGACACTTCGCGCTGAATGCTCGTTGTTGCGTTCAAATAAACCGAATTACCGGCTGCACCACCTACAGAATCAAGTGCTTCCACCAGTGGCACGCCCGCTGCAAACATGGTGGATAGAGTTCGTGTCCATCTAGCAACACATGATTTTTCTACCAGTGTTCCAAAAACAGGAACTTTGAGTAAAAGCCTGTCCATAACCATTTGCATTTTTTCATTACGCTGCCAAGCTTGCATAAAGAAATAAATACCACCGCCAATAACTCCGAATATCAACCACCAGTATTTGACAAAATACTCGCTCATAGCCATCACGAATAATGTTGGGGCTGGCAGGTCCGCACCGAAAGAACTAAAAACACTCTTAAACGCTGGAATCACAAAAATCATGATGATGGTTACCACCACAAAAGCCACTACCACCACAGCGATGGGGTACATCAACGCAGACTTGATTTTTGACTTGATGGCTTCCGTTTTTTCCATGTAAGTGGCTAAACGGTCTAGCAAGGCTTCCAAAATACCAGCGGTTTCGCCAGCTTCAATCAAGTTGCAATACAAGGTGTTGAAATATTTTGGGTATTTGCGAAAAGCAGAGCTTAGCGCTGTGCCGGTTTCAACTTCGGCACGAATATCGCTTAATAGCTTTGTTACGCTAGGGTTTGGATTGCCACGTCCTACGATGTCAAATGTTTGTAATAATGGAACGCCAGCCTTCATCATCGTTGCAAACTGGCGGGTAAAAATGGCAATGTCCTTTGGCTTGATGGCTTTGCCAGATCGCGTAGAGCGCTTTTTGATCTTGGTTGGTAAAACGCCTTGCCGGCGCAACGATGCCTGAACAACACTTTCAGCTGCCGCTCGAATTTCCCCACGAACCTGCTTACCTTTGCGGTCCTTGCCTTCCCATTCGAAAACAAATTCTTTAACGCTTTTTATTGCGGTGGTTGCCATAGGTTCCTAGAAATTTTGAATTCAGTTAATTATGCGTGCCGAATTAACAATTGACTTGCTAATTGTAATAAAGCATCCTTATATTGGCTAGGTTTTAAGTGGTTTAGAGATTCTATAGCGCGTTTCGCTTCAGAAGCAGCAGCTAGGCGCGAGGCTTCCAAAGCGCCTGTATCACGCACCACCGCCAAAATGACGCTTAATTGCGACAAATCGCCTGTTTCTATCGCTTGCTGAATCATACTTCGTTGCACGTCAGTGCCTCGCTGCATCGCAATAATCAGCGGCAGTGTTGCCTTTCCTTCGCGTAAATCATCACCTAAATTTTTACCCATTACGACTGGGTCACCGTCATAATCCAACACGTCGTCAATGACCTGAAAAGCTGTCCCAAGTGCCTGCCCATACTGGGCGCAGTCGTTTTCGACCTCTGTATCCGATTTCGCCAAAATTGCACCTAACCTGGCACTGGCTTCAAACAGCTTAGCCGTTTTCGAGCGAATGACGCGCAAATATCCCGCCTCGTCCAAGGATGGGTCGTGCATATTCATGAGCTGCATAACTTCGCCTTCAGCGATCACATTGGTAGCGTCAGACAATATTTGCATAATCCGCATATCGCCTGCATCCACCATCATTTGAAACGCCCGTGAGTACAAGAAATCGCCCACCAGCACGCTTGCTGGATTACCAAAAGATTCGTTGGCTGTGGCTAATCCGCGACGCATTTCTGAGCCATCGACCACATCGTCGTGTAAAAGTGTTGCAGTATGTATGAATTCGACTACAGCAGCCAAGTTGTAACGCTGCGAACCTTTGTAACCCAAAGCACCACAAATAAGTAACAATAAAACGGGGCGCAGCCGCTTGCCACCAGCTGAAATAATGTATTTGGCAACTTGTCCCACCAGGGGTACTTCAGAGTTAAGCCGCATGGCTATAACGGCATCTACCTGCGCCATATCGGTTGCAACGAGTTGAATAGCGACTGAGCTTGAGCCAATTTGAGCAGACAAAATAAAATTACCGTAAAGTTTGCTTATTATAGGAAGCACAGCGTTGTCTTTTCGGGGGGCTGTGCCATCTTGCTACAGATACGTTTCTAACCTTGTGGGGCTAGCTTTGTAGGTGCAAAGCATGCTATAATTTAAGGCTCTATGGAAATTCTTCTGTAGAACTTCTAGGAAGGTTATTATGTACGCGGTCATAAAAACCGGTGGCAAACAATTTCGTGTTGTCGCTGGAGAAAAAATTAAAGTAGAACAGATTGCTGCGGATGTAGGCCAAGAAGTCGTGATTGATCAAGTTTTAGCAGTCGGGTACCTAGGTACTGGCAGCGATCTCTTGCTTGGTGCGCCCTTGGTATCCGGTGCTACTGTTACAGCAACATTGCTGTCTCACGGCTTATTCGACAAAGTGCACATTTTCAAAATGCGCCGTCGTAAGCATTATCAAAAACGCCAAGGCCATCGCCAAAGCTACACCGAATTGTTCATCGCAGCTATTGCTGATGGCAAGGGCGGCGTATCTAAAGCAGAGGCTGCAGCTGTTATCCCAGCGCCAAAAGCCCTCGCTTCTAGCGTTGCTGCTACTAAAGGTGGCAAAGACAATTTGGAAATCATTGAAGGCATCGGCCCGAAGATTGCTAAAGTCTTGGTTGACGGTGGTATCTCAACTTTCGCACTCTTGGCTTCTGCCAAAGCAGACGACGTGTCAGCTATGCTCAAAGCATCTGGCGGCCGTTTCAGCTTGGCAAACCCGGCATCGTGGGCTGAACAAGCTGCTTTGCTACGAGACGGCAAGATGGCTGAGTTCAAAGCTCTCACTGACGCTCTCGTCGGTGGTGTTAAAAAATAATTTCTAGAGATTATTTTCTAGAAACTTTCAGGAGAAAGAAAAATGGCACAAAAAAAGGGCGGCGGCTCGACGCGAAATGGCCGTGATTCCAAGCCGAAAATGCTTGGCGTGAAGGCTTTTGGTGGTGAACTCATCTCTGCTGGTGCAATTATTGTGCGCCAACGTGGTACCAAGTTCCACCCAGGCAACAATGTGGGCATCGGTGTTGACCACACTTTGTTTGCGCTCAAGGACGGCACTGTGTCGTTTGCTGTCAAAGGCGCGCTGAACAAGCACATGGTTAACATCACCCCCGTACAAGCTTAAGTAATTTCGCTTTGCGTTGCAAAAAGCCCGCTCAGCGCGGGCTTTTTGCTTTGTCGGCATCCGACCACATCAACTAAAATAACACCATGAAATTTGTAGACGAAGCCTATATCGACATTTCTGCAGGAGATGGCGGGGC
>JANPLX010000002.1:0-13752 GCA_031422495.1 Polaromonas sp.
GTGGGTCTCGTTATTGACCGCTATGGGCGCGAACGCGACGCCTATGCCGTATGGCGAGGTGTATACCGCGCTGAAAACGGGCATCATCGACGCGGCAGAAAACAACATTCCGTCGTTTGACACAGCCAAACATGCAGAAGCCGTCAAGTTTTACAGCCGCACTGAGCACTCCATGGCGCCAGAAATTTTGGTGATGAGCAAGATCAGCTACGACAAATTGCCTAAGGCTGAGCAAGACATGGTGCGCAAAGCGGCGAAAGATTCGGTCGCGTTTCAGCGTCAAAAGTGGGATGAACAAGAAGCCAAATCTTTAGCAAAAGTAAAAGCCGAAGGCGCGCAATTTAGTGATGTTGACAAAGCATCGTTTCAAGCGGTGATGGGACCAGTCTATGAAAAATTCATGACGACGCCTGACCTCAAGCGCTTGGTTAAAACTGTGCAGGATACCAAGTAATGCCATCAAAGGCGCTGGGATTTTCAAACAAATACACGCGCCTGTTTGTAAGCTACACACATTTTTGCGCCCTGCTGTCCAAGTACAGCTTGATGCTGGCAGTTGTATTGCTGCTGGCAGTCGTTGTCAGCGTGCAGTGGCAAGTCATAGGCCGCTACGTGTTCAACAGCTCGCCCACTTGGGCGGAGGCGTTGGCCATGCTGCTGGTGATGTATGTCACCGCACTTGGTGTGGCTGTGGGTGTGCGTGATGCGGGGCACATCGGCTTGGAGTCGATTGTGTCTTTGCTGCCGGAATCTTGGCGTTTGAAGCTGGAAATTGTCATTCACATGTGTGTGGCAACTTTTGGCGTGTTGATGGCCTACAGTGGTTGGGTCTGGGCGACGTTGAAGTGGAATGAAAAAAAACCCATGTTGAGCGTGCCCGAATCGGTTGACTATATTCCCCTGGTCATCGCCGGCGTACTTATCGTGCTTTTTTCGGCTGAGCACATCATTGCTTTGGTGCGCGGAGAAGATGTGGTGCCAGCATGGAATTGATTTTATTAAGCGTCACGTTCACACTGTTTTTGTTGATAGGCGTACCTGTTGCGTTTGCGATTGGCTTGTCTTCCATTGCTACTATTTTGTATGCAGGGCTGCCGATTTTGGTGGTGTTTCAAAAGATGGTGGGCGGCATGCAGGTGTTTTCGTTTCTTGCCATACCGTTTTTTATTTTCGCGGGTGAGTTGATGCTTTACGGCGGCATTGCCGACCGCATTGTGCGTTTTGCCAACAGCTTGGTCGGGCACGTACGCGGTGGTTTGGGCATGAGCAACGTAGTCGGTTGCACCTTGTTTGGCGGCGTTGCAGGTTCGCCTTTGGCCGATGTCTCTGCTATGGGCTCGGTGATGATTCCGTTGATGAAAAAAGAAGGCTATGACGCAGACTACGCTGTCAATGTCACCACGCATGCTTCGTTGGTGGGTGCACTGATGCCGACATCTCACAACATCATTATTTTGGTGTTGTCGATGGCGGGCATCGCCTCGGTCAGTGTGTTTGGTATGATTTTGGCCTGTTTGATACCAGCCTTGTTGCTAACCATCAGTAATTTAACCGCAGCGTATTTGGTGGCGGTAAAACGAGGCTATCCGACGCGGGGTGATTTTGCTGGCTGGGTTGAGGTAGCCAGATCGTTCGCCGCCGCCATGCCCGGGTTGATGATCATTGTCATCATTTTGACGGGTATTTTGTCTGGCGTATTTACAGCGACGGAATCAGCCGCGACAGCGGTGTTATGGGCATTGGTCGTTACGGGGTTTGTTTACCGCAGTTTAAGCTACAAGCATTTCCTAAAAGCTTGCGCCAAAGCCTGCAAAACCACAGGTGTCGTGTTGTTGCTGATCGGTATATCGGCAGCGTTTGGTTACTTTATTGCGCTGTACGAGGTGCCGCAATTGACAGGTGATTGGATGAAATCTTTAACGAATTCACCGTGGTTGATCTTTTTGATGGTCAATGTGCTGCTTTTCATTCTTGGTACGTTTTTGGACATGGCCGCGACGATTTTGATTTGTACGCCTATTTTCCTGCCCATTTGCATGCAATTTGGCATGAATCCAATGACTTTTGGCGTCATGATGTTGATTAACTGTGCACTGGGATTGAATACGCCACCGGTGGGCACGACGCAATTTGTGGGCTGTGCCATTGGCGGCATATCGGTCGGGCAGGTGATGCGCACAATTTGGCCGTTTTACGGGGCATTGATTGCTACTTTGTTTTTGGTAACCTATGTGCCAGCTTTTTCACTCTGGTTGCCCAGTTTGATGGCGAAATAAGTACTTGCAGCCGCGAATTGTCGTCAAAACCATCGGATAGGCGGGTATCACTTAAAATGTGAAGTTACGGTTTATTTAAGCCTTACTTTTACAATTTGAACCTTACTTTCTACTCATAGCCATGGCGACCAAATCATCTTTGCCTCAAACTGGAGCAAAAGCAGCCAAAACGAGTGCGCCTGCTAGCTACGAGGCAGCACTGGCGGAGCTCGAAGAGTTAGTTGCGCAGCTTGAATCGGGGCAATTGCCGTTGGATCAACTGATGGCAGGCTATGCACGCGGGGCTGAACTCCTCAAATTTTGCCGCAGTAAATTAGACGCGATTGACCAACAAATCAGCGTGATTGACGGCGACCAGCTCAAGCCGTGGGTGCAGGAGTGAGCACCTTGGACGTGTCGTTTGAGGCGTGGATGTCGCTTCAGGTGCTCAATGTTGAGGCTGCTTTGTCGGATTGGGTTGCGCCCAGCTTTATAAATGATTCGGGTATTTCAGTTGATATAGCGCCAGTGTTAAGCCAAGCAATGCGGTACGCAGTACTTGATGGTGGCAAGCGCTTGCGGCCACTTTTGGTTTTAGCGACTGCAGAAGCTGTTGAGGCAACAACAGAAAAAAGTACCCAAGCAGCTTTACGCGCAGCCTGCGCCGTCGAACTTATCCACGCATATTCGTTGGTGCACGATGACATGCCGTGTATGGACAATGATATTTTGAGGCGAGGTAAACCGACTGTCCATGTCAAATTTGGCGAAGCGCAAGCCTTGCTGGCAGGAGATGCTTTGCAAGCATTGGCGTTCGAGTTGTTAACGCCCAGCCCAGATGTGGTTGATGTTGGTGTGCAAGCTATGCTGTGCCGCATTTTGGCGTTATCCGCAGGCTGTCATGGGATGGCGGGTGGCCAGGCCATTGATTTAGCCAGTGTTGGCAAGTTGTTAACCATCGATCAATTGCATAACATGCACCGCCTTAAAACCGGTGCTTTGTTGCAATCTAGCGTGCTTATGGGCGCTGCATGCGGCACAGTATCGCAGGCAGTCAAGGTTGATTTGCAGCAGTACGGTGCAGCCATTGGCTTGGCTTTTCAAGTGGTAGACGATATTTTGGATGTCACCGCCGATACTGCGACCTTGGGCAAAACGGCTGGCAAAGACGCTGATCAGCAAAAGCCAACTTTTGTATCGCTGCTAGGTTTGGAAAAATCTAGCGAATATGCTGATAAGCTGCTGCAACAAGCGTTGGATGCACTGAAAAGTACCGGTTTGCAAAATACCCGTGCTTTGCAATCTCTGGCGTATATGGTTGTGAATAGAACAACTTAATATGACTTTTAATTCTTACTAATTTATACTCAATATATGACTGTAGCCGGCATATTTATTGCCTAAGCTGCTATTATAATTATAGCAAATGATATTTCCATTGCCTACTTCTCATCCGCTGTTGGAGACGATTAACGATCCCTCCGATCTGCGTACATTGACACGAGATCAGCTGAAGACGGTCGCTGGCGAGTTGCGTGCTTACTTGCTCGACAGCGTCTCTAAAACCGGTGGTCATCTCAGCTCAAATCTAGGAACCGTCGAGTTAACCATTGCCTTGCATTATGTTTTTAATACCCCTGAAGACCGCTTGGTGTGGGATGTCGGGCATCAAACCTATCCGCACAAAATCTTGACAGGTCGGCGTGACCGTATGGAAACCCTGCGACTATTGGGTGGTTTGTCTGGCTTTCCGCAACGTACTGAGAGCGAGTTTGACACCTTTGGCACAGCGCATTCCAGCACCAGTATTTCGGCAGCTTTGGGCATGGCATTGGCGGCCAAAATCAAGGGAGAACAGCGTCATTCGGTCGCCATCATCGGCGATGGTGCGATGACGGCTGGCATGGCTTTCGAAGCGCTGAACAATGCTGGTGTGGCCGATTGCAATTTGCTTGTCATCTTGAACGACAACGACATGAGCATTAGCCCGCCCGTTGGAGCGCTGAACCGCTACTTGGCTCAGCTGATGAGTGGCAGATTTTATGCAACTGCGAAAAATGCAGGCAAGTCAGTTCTGAAAGTTGCACCACCTTTGTTTGAGTTGGCAAAACGCTTAGAAGAACACGCAAAAGGCATGGTCGTGCCCGCGACATTATTTGAAAAATTTGGATTCAATTACATAGGCCCGATTGATGGTCATGATTTAGAGTCGCTCATTCCAACTTTAGAAAATATCAAACATCTGACTGGCCCACAGTTTTTGCACGTGGTCACCAAAAAAGGTCAAGGCTACGAGTTGGCTGAAGCGGACCCGGTGGCCTACCACGGCCCCGGCAAGTTTGACCCCAGCATTGGTTTGCAAAAAGCCACAACACCAGCGAAAACCACGTTTACCCAAGTCTTTGGCCAGTGGTTGTGCGACATGGCTACGAAAGACGAGCGGTTGATTGGCATCACGCCAGCCATGCGCGAAGGCTCGGGTATGGTTGAATTTGAAAGGCGCTTTCCAGCGCGTTATTTTGATGTGGGTATTGCTGAGCAACACGCTGTCACCTTTGCGGCGGGCTTGGCTTGTGAGGGTTTAAAACCCGTCGTAGCCATTTACTCAACCTTTTTACAGCGTGGTTATGACCAACTCATTCACGACGTCGCGTTACAAAACTTGCCTGTTGTATTTGCGCTTGACCGCGCAGGCCTGGTCGGCGCAGATGGTGCGACGCATGCAGGTGCTTACGACATCCCGTTTTTACGCTGCATACCTAACATGAGCATTGCATGTCCAGCTGATGAGAACGAATGCCGCCAGCTACTAACCACTGCTTTTGAGCAAGATCACCCCGTTGCAGTGCGTTATCCGCGTGGTGCAGGTGCGGGTGTTGTGATTGAATCGGCTTTGACGGCATTGCCGTTTGCAAAAGCTGAAATTCGTCGAATGTCATCAAAGAAGAGCAAAAGAATTGCCATTTTGGCGTTTGGCACGTTGCTGCAACCAGCACTTGTTGCGGCTGAAAAGCTAGATGCAACTGTCGTGAACATGCGTTGGGCGAAGCCTTTGGATTTAGCGATACTTAAGCAAATTGCGACTTCGCATGATATTTTGATCACTGTCGAAGAAGGTGCCATCATGGGTGGAGCTGGCAGTGCTGTGGGTGAAGCTCTCCAAATGATGGGGCTTTTGAAGCCTTTGCTTCAGCTCGGGTTGCCTGATATTTTCATTGAGCATGGCGACCCTGCGAAGTTACTATCTATACAAGGCTTAGATGCTGCAGGTATAGAGGCATCAACTAGCGCATTTGCACAGCGCATTAATCAATCCGTGTAAGTTTTCTTAAGGGAAAACCCGCGCCGAAGTTACCACGAAGTTTCATACAATCATAAGTGATCACTACTGGTCTTCGTTCGCTCACAAGGTGTTCGGATTACTTAACTTAACCTCTCGGAGTAAATTAAATGGATCGTCGTTCCCTCATTAAAAACGCTGGTATTGCCGGCGTCTTGGCTGCTGGTGTTGCACCTGCAGTACATGCCCAGGCAGCAGTGCGCTGGCGCCTATCATCAAGCTTCCCAAAGGCGCTTGACACCATTTATGGTGCTGCAGAAAATTTTGCTTCTAAAGTAAAAGCCATGTCCGGCGGTAAATTCGAAATCTCTGTACATGCTGGAGGCGAAATCACACCGCCATTCGGCGTGGTAGACGCAGTGCAACAAGGCTCTGTAGAAATTGCACATACTGCACCGTATTACTTTTTCGGTAAAAACGAAGCATTTGCTTTAGGCTGTGCGATTCCGTTTGGTTTGAACAGCCGCCAGATGACAGCTTGGATGTACGAAGGCAACGGCTTAAAGCTGATGCGCGAGTTTTATGCTAAGTACAACATGATTAGTTTTCCTGGCGGTAACACTGGCGCGCAAATGGGTGGCTGGTACCGTAAAGAAATCAAATCTGCTGCTGACCTCAAAGGCATGAAAATGCGTATTGGTGGCTTTGCTGGCAAAGTGTTTGAGCGCATGGGTGGTGTTTCCGCAAATATTCCAGGCGGCGAGATTTACACTGCGTTGGAAAAAGGCACAATCGATGCAGCTGAGTGGGTTGGTCCTTATGATGACCAAAAACTAGGCTTCAACAAAGTAGCGCCTCACTACTACTACCCAGGTTGGTGGGAAGGTGGTCCTCAGTTGGATTTCTTCATCAACCAAAAAGCATTTGACGCATTGTCTCCAGAAAATAAAGCAATAGTCGAATCTGCTGCTGCTTACGCTCACACTGACATGCAAGCTAAGTACGATGCGAAGAATCCAGCTGCTTTGAAGCAGTTGGTTGGTAGTGGTACAAAACTTCATCGCTTCCCTAAAGACGTGATGGATTTGGCTTTTAAAGAAGCCATGGCTTTGTATGCTGAGTTGAATGAAAAGAACGCTGATTGGAAAAAAATCTATACGGACTACTCTAAGTTCCGTGCCGACTCAAACCTCTGGTTTCGTTTTACGGAAGCAGCATTTGACGACTTTATGCAAGCGCAAAAACTGTAATATGCAAAGTCACCGCTTCGGTGACTTTGACGAAAAAAAGCCCCGCATGCGGGGCTTTTTTCTGGCCTGAAATCTACATCACAATTTAAGTTTGCTGCTAATTTTTTCAAATTGCTGCAAGACATCTGGCGTTGAGGCGTAAAACGATGCAAACTTTCCGCCATGTGTTCTAGCATAAAGCCTAGGCGCTATCAGCCACTCAAAACCACGCAACCTAATAAGTTTTGCATAAGCAAGATCTGCGACCAGCATCTCTTTGTCCCATATCCAACTTTGTTTTAAATGCGTCGACGTGATTGAGGTGACGCTACGAAATACATAATAAACCGTTACTGCCATCAAAATAATAGCAGCAACCAGCCATAACATGCTCGTCGTAAGCGAAGTTCCAAGTTTACCATTGCTCCAAAGCAAATAAGCCCACCAAGCGACGCCTTCCACTAGCAGTATAGCCAGTACCCGGAAGGCAACAGAAAATGCTTTACCACTGATGACTTGATCTGGAGCAAGATCTAGAGCAAGTGGTAAAGGCCAGCCTTTAGCATCCATTTAATTTAAAACTTATTTTTTATCAGCATTTTTAAACAAGTCTTCCATTTTCTTTTGCTCATCAGCAGCACTTAAAGCCGGTGAAACTTCATTCGGAGCTTGGATTTCAATTTTGACTTTGTCGATATCAACTTTAATCTCTTTGTCCAAAAACATGGTTACTGATTGAGGAACGAAGATGACAACAAACACTAAGATCACCTGCATGATGACCCAAGGAATCGCGCCTAAGTAGATGTCGTTGGATTTAACGGGCACAGGTATTCGCTTGTCTTTAAAAAGTGTATCGGCAATACCACGCAAATAAAATAATGCAAAGCCAAACGGCGGATGCATGAAACTCGTTTGCAAGTTAACGCATAACAGCACGCCAAACCAAACCAAATCAATCCCAAGTTTGTCGGCTACGGGTGCTAGCATCGGCACAATAATAAATGCGATTTCAAAGAAGTCCAAAAAGAACGCCAAGAAGAAAACAAAAATATTAACAACAATCAAGAATCCAACTTGTCCGCCTGGCAAGCCAGTCAGCAAATGCTCAACCCACTTGGCGCCATCAACACCCTGAAACACTTGACTAAAGACACGTGAGCCAATAAGAATGAACACAACCATAGCGGTTAGACGCATGGTTCCTTGCATCGCTTCCCAAATCAGTGCTTTGGTGAGTCGTTTGGACATAGCAGCAAGTAACAAAGCACCGACCACTCCCATGGCACCCGCTTCAGTAGGTGTAGCGATCGCTGTACTTTGTCCTGGCAAGCCACCCATAGAGCCTAGCACTGTGAAAATCAACACTGCAGATGGAATGATGCCACGTAAAGCTTTCTTCCATAACGCCCAGCCATCCAATGTGCGCTCGTTGCGCGGTATGGCGGGTAAATAGTCTGGTTTGATGCGAGACAGTAAGAACGTGTAGATTAAAAACATACTTACTTGAAGTATCGAAGGTCCCCACGCACCTTTGTACATATCGCCAACTGGCTTTCCTAACTGATCAGCCAATACCACCAACACCAACGAAGGCGGCACCAGCTGCGTGATTGTGCCTGACGCAGCTAACACGCCT
Organism: Polaromonas sp.; assembly: GCA_031422495.1. Classification (GTDB taxonomy): domain Bacteria; phylum Pseudomonadota; class Gammaproteobacteria; order Burkholderiales; family Burkholderiaceae_C; genus Aalborgiella. The sequence goes on from JANPLX010000002.1 coordinate 8,404, forward strand.
GTAGCGTAGCGCATGTTGTAGTTGTAACGCATCATCACGGGCAAAGAGATCAGCGCCATGGCGATCACTTGACCGGCCACGGTTCCTGTTATCGCTCCCAGGATGAAGCCAACGATGATGACTGAGTAGCCTACACCACCTCGTTTCGTGCCAAACAATTGCCCCATAGAGTCAAGCATGTCTTCCGCTAGGCCACATTTTTCTAAAATAGTGCCCATGAAAGTAAAGAAGGGAATCGCTAAAAGCAGTTCATTGCTCAAGATTGAAAACAATGAGATTGGCAAATTACCCATAAATGCCGCGGGAAACCAGCCCATTTGAATCGCGTAAAAAGCGCTGCCTAAACCTAGTGCGGCCAAGGAGAATGCAACCGGAAACCCGATCAGCATGATGACGATAAGTCCCGCAAACATGACGGGCGCAAAATTAACCATTTCCATTTTTATATTTCCTAAATCAGGTGAGTCAATAAGTTCGAATAAAGCAAATAGGTGAGCTTCAGTACTTATTGCAAAGGCTTTTCGTAATGCGTGTCCATTTGGTAGTGACCCGTCAAGTAAGCCACTCGTTTGATGATTTCAGCCCAACCTTGTAACCACATCAAACCAAAGCCAAGTGGCAATGCCAAGATAGCAGGCCAGCGGATCAAGCCACCAGCGTTTTGAGACATTTCACCAGAGTTGAATGCGTTTAAGAAATACGGCCATGAGAGATATGCCAGTAAAGTAATCACGGGCAGTAAGAAGAAAACCAAACCAAATAAATCTACATAGACAGGGCGATTGCCCTTGAGCTTTCCATAAATCAAATCTACGCGCACATGTTCATTCAGCTTGAGCACGATGGGCGCGCCAATCATAACCATGTAAGCAAACAAATACCATTGAATCTCACTGAAGGAATTTGAGCTCCAATTAAAACCATAGCGAACAAAGGCATTCGCAGCCGAAATCAGCGCTGCAAACAACACCGTCCACGACGCAATGATGCCAAATTTTTCACTGATCCAATCCATGCCTAAGGCAAGTTTAAGTAGTCCATTCACAGAAGAGCTCCAAGAGTTTAAAAACTGGCGCATGACAGTACAAACGCTGCAAAAAAGCGTTTAGTCACAAATTGGCACGATGATAATCGTTTACGCGCCCAATCGCGAAAAGTCATTTCACATCATGAATTTTTTAGGGTAAACACTGACTACATTGAGGTGTTTTTACATTTCAGCTATGAGCTCGATTTCAACACATGCACCCATAGGAATTTGCGCGACGCCAAAAGCGCTGCGTGCATGTGCGCCCACAGTCGCGCCAAATACTTCGCCAAATAGCTCTGAGCAACCGTTTGTCACCAAGTGCTGCTCGGTAAAATCGCCAGTTGAGTTGACCAAACTCATCACTTTGACAATTCGTTTGACTTTATTCAAATCACCCACTGCTGCGTGTAAAGTTCCCAAGAGATCAATTGCAATGCTGCGCGCTGCCGCTTTGCCTTCTTCCGTGGTCATATTTTTGCCGAGCTGACCGACCCAAGCTTTGCCGTCTTTTTTGGCGATGTGACCGCTTAAGAAAACTAAATTTCCAGTTTTAACAAATGGCACATAAGCAGCGGCTGGAATGGCAACTGGCGGCAGCGTGATGCCCATGGTTTCGAGTTTGGTGTAAATAGACATGAGCAGTTCCTGATATTATTAAATTCGATAAATTCGATAAATTCGTACAGCGATTGTCCATGAAAAAAGCCGCTGTGCGAAGGCAACAGCGGCTTTTAGGAGAATTGCAGCTATTTAAACTGCAAGCTTTTTAAACATTAAGCAGCTGGCTTCTCAAACGGCAATTGCATCTCACGCAAATCACGCTTGGTTTCAACCAATACCAAGCTCGCAGCTTCAATGGCCACAGCAGGCGGGCGCACACGTGGCACATGCACCGGTGCGTTGGCAAGTTCAGCAGCGATGGCAGCTTGCGCAGCTGCAATCTTTGCCGTATCAGAGCCCACCCATTGCAAGCCAGACGTTGTGGCCACTTGCGCTAAATCTGCCACTGGCAAAGCGTAAGACGTGACCGAGGGCATGCTGATTGCCGCAACAGCAGGAGCTGTCGCAACCGCAACGACCGGTGCTGCAACCACGAGAGGTGCTGCTACAGGAGCTGCAACCGGTGCTACAGCTGCAATAGCTGCTACAGGAGCTGCGTCTCGGCGCGTATTGGCAAACTCAGCTTGAGCAGGCGCAGGCTGAGCGCTGCCGTCATAGCCGGCTACCGCTACATCTGTGGTTTGCTCTGCGGTGCGTTCTGCACGTTCTGGTCGATCACCGTTACGTTCGCGACGATCGCGACCATAGCGGTCACGGCTGCGGCGTTCGTTACGCTGGCCTTCTGGCGCATCTTCTGTATTGCTGTTCTGATCAGCAACTTGGTTGTCTGAACCCGATTGAGAACCGACCTGATCAGCAGCAACTGATGATGCAACCAAACCAGCCGCAGCTACGCCAGCAACCGCAGCGACTTCAGCACCACGTTCACGGCGTTCGCCACGCTCAGGTCGTTCAGCGCGTTCTGGACGCTCGCCGCGTTCCGCACGCTCACCGCGTGGTGGACGGCCACCTTGGCGTGGAGCTCTGTTTTGAGCATCATTATTGCCATCAGCCGGCGTATTATCTGCCTGAGATGCTATGTTATTTATAGCGATTGGGGTGCCTTCAGCGTCAACACGCGGTTCATTGCGCGGGTTGCGACTGTTTGAACGTGGAGCACGGCCTTCGTTTCTGCCTTCTGATCGCGTTTCACTGCGACCTTCTGGACGACCTTCAGTTCGCGCATCAGCGCGAGCCTCGTCACGGCGCTCAGTCGTGCGCTCGGCACCACGCTCACCCTGACGCTCTGCACCACGTTCGCCACCACGGCCACCACGTGTGTTGCGTCCACGACCATCACGGCGTTCGCCTTGACCTTCAGGTCGTTCTGTACGCTCGCCACGTGGGTTGCGTTGCTCACCACGTTGAGGAGAGTTGCTACGGCCGTCACGCTTGTCGCCGTCAGCTACTGCACGTACAGGTGCAACAACTGCAGGTTTACTTGCACCAAATAGACCCTTAACCCAAGCAAAGAAGCCAGTTTCAGCGGGTTTGGCAGGTTTAGCAGTTGCAGCAGCTGTTTTGACAACTGGTGCAGGCGCTGCCACTGGGCGAGGCGCTGCAGCAGGCGCTGGCGCATCTGGCAACACGCCTTTGATGATGGGCACTTGCTTGTTGGTCGGCTCTTGTGAGCGACGTGTCACGGCCGTCGGGTCTTCAATCTCTTCTGCCATTTTGTAGCTGGCTTCGATGTTTTCCAAACGTGGGTCGTCGTGTTTCAGGCGCTCCAAACGGTAGTTTGGCGTTTCCAGTGTCTTGTTCGGTACCATCAGCACGTTGATGCGTTGTTTGAGTTCGATTTTGGCGATCTCTTGGCGCTTTTCGTTCAACAAGAACGAGGCCACATCGACCGGTACTTGGCACAGCACAGAAGCGGTGCTATCTTTCAGCGACTCTTCTTGGATAATCCGCAAAATTTGTAGCGCGCTAGATTCTGTATCGCGGATATGACCGGCACCGCCGCAGCGTGGGCAAGGGATAGACGCACCTTCAGACAGGGCAGGCTTCAGGCGCTGGCGGCTCATTTCCATCAAGCCGAACTTGCTGATTGTGCCAAATTGCACGCGGGCGCGGTCTTGGCGCAGCGCATCGCGCAGGCGGTTTTCAACGTCGCGGCGGTTGCGGCTTTCGTCCATGTCGATAAAGTCGATCACGACCAAACCACCCAAGTCACGCAAACGCATCTGGCGTGCCACTTCGTCAGCAGCTTCCAAGTTGGTGCGGGTAGCGGTTTCTTCGATGTCACCACCACGAATAGCGCGGGCGGAGTTCACGTCGACCGACACCAAGGCCTCGGTGTGGTCAATCACAATCGCGCCACCACTGGGCAGTTGCACGGTGCGGGCGTAAGCAGATTCGATCTGGTGTTCGATCTGGAAGCGGCTGAACAGCGGCGCATCGTCGCGGTAGCGCTTGACTCGGGCGGCATGCTCAGGCATCACGTGCGCCATGAACTGCTGGGCTTGCTCGTACACATCGTCGGTGTCGATCAAAATATCGCCAATATCAGCGTTGAAATAATCGCGAATGGCACGAATCACCAGGCTAGATTCTTGGTAAATCAAGAAAGCACCCTTGCCGCCCTTGGCTGCACCGTCAATGGCGGTCCACAGTTTAAGCAAGTAGTTCAAATCCCATTGCAATTCAGGCGCGCTGCGGCCAATGCCAGCGGTGCGGGCGATGATGCTCATGCCGTTGGGGTATTCCAGTTGCTCTAAAGCTTCTTTCAATTCTGCGCGGTCGTCGCCCTCAATACGGCGGCTGACGCCACCGCCACGCGGGTTGTTCGGCATCAGCACGACGTAACGGCCAGCGAGGGACACGAACGTCGTTAGCGCTGCACCTTTGTTGCCGCGTTCTTCTTTTTCGACCTGAACTAAGAGCTGTTGACCTTCTTTGATGGCATCTTGAATGCGCGCTTGACTCGGACTGACGCCCGATGCAAAGTACATTTTCGAGATTTCTTTGAACGGCAAAAAGCCGTGGCGGTCTTCACCGTAGTCAACAAAACAAGCTTCCAGCGACGGCTCAACGCGCGTCACGATGGCTTGGTAAATATTGCCTTTGCGCTGTTCGCGCCCGTCAATTTCGATTTCGTAGTCGAGGAGTTTTTGTCCGTCGACAATTGCCAGGCGTCGCTCTTCAGTCTGCGTGGCGTTGATTAGCATCCGTTTCATCGGTATCTTCTTTCTTCTATTGTCATCACATGCCCAATACGGGCAAACGACGCCAAAACAGACGAATCAAGACACGAGGAATTGCCGGAGAGCTCGTGCGTTACTGGCCGATAAAAATCGACAGCGTTGCACCAGCGTAGGCGCTTGAAATCCACATCAAGTCAGGCGGCTTGGTTTTTCTAAAAATAAACACAAATCGCGGTGCTAAACTGATCTCAACAATAATATCTGTGAGCTTTTAACAGTTTTCAAAAGCTCACAAACTTTGGGTATTCCGTAGGTTTGTCTCAAAACATCGGCTTAAACCAAGCTTGGCGCAGACCACAGCGAGCGTTGGCTCGTCAAGTTTGTGTGTGCAAAGGTTAGCTGGCATCGACCAAACCAGCGGGGCGTTTCAGTAAGATGTGGACTAAACTCCAGATAAATCAATTACTTATAGCGCGGCGCTGGTAAATCATATTATAGAGGCTGGATTGGAAAAAGCACCCTTAAAAACCAAATTACAAGCAGATAAGGCCAATTTATTGCTTAAACCTGAATTGG
>JANPLX010000003.1:0-11143 GCA_031422495.1 Polaromonas sp.
TGCCTAGCCCTCTTGCCCAAAAACTTGGTCATCTTCGGCATCATGGGCACCTTCCCCTTCTTCATCACCGGCATCGTCGCCTTCAAGCGCCAGTGGGGCGTGCCCAGCCCCGCCAAACAGCAAGCCGAGCTAGACCGCCTGTCTGCCCTGTCATGGCGCGACTTTTCAGCCGAGCTAGAAGCCAAATTTGTCAAACAAGGCTTTGAAGTCACCCGCTTGAACTCGGGCGTGGCAGATTTCAAGCTAGAAAAAGGCGGCCACATCACCCTAGTCAACGCCAAACGCTACAAAGCCGCCACCCACGGCCTGGAAGCCCTGCAAGCCCTGGTCGCCCAGCAAGAAGCCCAAGGCGCAGACAAAGCCATGTACGTATGCCTAAGCCCAGTTACAGCGCAAGCGGGGAAGTTTGCTAAGGAGAAAGAGGTGGTTTTGGGGTGGGTTAGCTAGCATTTGCGACAAAGCGAACACCCACGATGAGGGTTGTGCAGTTTACTTGGCAACGGGGGAGGTAATTGGCACCACTTTTCATCGGAGTTAATGCTTAAAAAACACTGAAGTGAATACATAATGGCTTAAATATATAAAAATTTAGTTAGTGGTTTTAATTTAAAGGCGAATTTGAATGACGGCATTAAAAAAATTGGACTCTCCATCTGTATCTGATTCGACTGGAAAAGACAATAAAAACCTACTAGATAAGTTTGATGCACGTAAATCGCACGAACTCATAATCGCTCTTGCTGGGCCTATTGGCTGCGGCATTTCTCCAATAGTTGCAGGTCTAAAAGTTAGACTTAAGGAGCGTGGATACGTCGATGTTGTTCATATTAAATTAAGTGACTTTCTTATTGAGACGATTCAAAGTGATATTGTTGCCGAATGGGAAGCGCCTCTCAATTCCTCAGATAGGTTGATTCGTTATCGACGATTACAAGAAGCTGGTAAAGAACTCCGACGTCGTTCAGTAAATCCGGCAATTCTTGCAGAATACGCAGCCAGAGAAATTGCCGTCGATAGAACACGACGAAATCAACAAAACTCAAATTCTTTGGAGGATAGGCTCATTGTCCCCAACAGAGTTGCCTATTTGATAGATCAAGTTAAAAGGCCTGAAGAAGTTGCTTTGCTTCGGGCTGTGTATAGAAATCTTTTCTTCCTTGCAGGTGTAACACGGATTCACGATCAAAGGGTTAAAGCGCTAACAAAGGAAGAAGTTCGCTCTGATGAAGTTAATATGCTTATGGAAATTGATCGATTGGAAGATGGTGATGATGGGCAGCAACTAGACAAGACCTTGCATCTTGCTGATTATTTTTTTCGAAACGATGCCACAACGGTTGACGCACAACGAATCAAATTAAATAGATTCCTCGATTTGGTGCATGGGGATAAGAGTGTTACACCGACTGATTCTGAGCAAGGCATGTACTCAGCATATTGTGCAGGACTGAGATCTGCATGCTTATCTCGCCAAGTTGGTGCGGCTATTGCAGCAAGTTCAGGTGAAGTTATTGCGACTGGTTGTAATGATGTTCCTCGGGCAGGTGGTGGGTTATACAACGCATCAATGGAGGGGTTGGATAACCGTTGCGTTCATTTGGAAGGTCAAGAATGCTTTAATGATTTGCATAAAAAGAAATTGCAAAATGAGGTAGCAGACGCTGTTGAAAAAGTCTTAAATAAGGCAGAAAAAGGACCTATTAAGCTAACACCTAAAGATCGTGAAAGTCTTTTGAATGGGATATACAAAAACACGCGTCTTAAAGATTTGCTTGAGTTCTCACGGTCCGTGCATGCGGAAATGGACGCTATCGTTTCACTGGCTAGACTGGGTGGTACTGGACTAGCTAATGCAACTTTGTATACGACAACATTTCCGTGTCATAACTGTGCACGCCACATAGTTGCTTCTGGAATAACCAAGGTTTTTTACTTTGAGCCGTATGAAAAAAGCCTTGCAAAAGATCTTCATAGTGATGCTATAGCTTTTGAGGTTGAGGAAAGCAAAGATCAAAATCCTAAACGAGTTGAATTTTTACATTTTGAAGGTGTCTCACCTCGGCAGTTTCACAACATGTTTAGAGCCGTATCTAGGAAAAATAAAACAGGTAAATATGAATCGATTATGATACAAGAAGCAGACAAAGTAATACCTGAGTATCTAGATAGCTATCAAGATTTTGAGGCGAAGGCAGTATCCCATCTTGTAAGTGAGATGGAAAAACTAAGTAAAAATCTACATTGACAAGTGGTGTAGACCGTCTGATAATTAAAGTCGTTCAATTTAACTGGAGAAACTATGCGAGACGTACTAGAAACACCTCGTCAATTTGCTCTCGAATTTGAATCGGTTGGTGAAAATGGAGGCGTGACGCTAACGGCGAAGGTCGAAGGCCAATCAAATGTGGTTTCTGTTAATTTTTGCCAGCACCGTAGTTCAAAACTTAGAGCTACAGATGGTAAAGAGAAAGATCGAATTCTGGAGCATGTTTTATCAAATGCTCGAAAATTGAGCTGGTAATGCTAAATTCTGTAAAAAAGCCGCAACATTGCGGCTTTTTTATTTCTAAACAGATTGCGTCACTTCATATTTCAAAGTGATGCCTTTTTGACTTAGGTTCTATTCACTTACCACAAGTAAAGTTGTGAAGATATCGATCATGGTGTCGCTTCGGGGATAGATTGTTCAAACTGTATTGAAATCATCCAAAACGTAACGCCCATATTGGAGGGGTATTTTCGTCTATAACCAAAGTATTTATTGACTAAATAGCTATCAAATACATAGTAAAAATCAGCAAACCTGATTCAACTTCTGCAACCACGGAGTGAGGTTCTTTTGCCGCCGTCGCGCCCACAGCCCCCAAGCAGCGACAATCTACCCTCAAGGACTCTCCCATACCCCACATTCAGAACTCCAAATGACCCAAGATTCAACCCCAACCCAAGCCACCGACCCCAAAAAACCAACCCTGTGCGAACCCTGCGCTGGGATTCAGCAGAACTGGCGGCGGGCGCCTGGGCATGTGGAGTTGATTCAGGGGGTGAACCGCAAGGCGGAGCGTAGCCATGGGCAGGTGACGATCACGCGCTACTGGTGTGAGCGCTGCGGTACGGCTTGGGATTATGAGAACAACAAGGTGAAGATGGACGCGGGCTGGTCGGTTGTGCCGGGGGCGAGAAGGGGTTAAAACTTCGGTTTTGGGGTGATTCAGGCTTCAAATTCGTGCCTAGCCGGCGTATTTATTGCCTAAATAGCTATTAAATATATAGCAAATTCACGTTCATTTATTCAGTGGCACAATAAAAAGCGGAGGATTTGAACCTTGAATACCGCACTAACCACATCCAACCGAGCCATCATTTACCGCACCCTAGGCAGCAAACACGGCCCGATTACCCGTTTGATGAGCCCGTCTGACTTGGGCGAGCACCTCAAGCCGTTTGTGTTTTTAGACCATTTTGAAGCGGAATCGTCCAGTTTTGCCGGTTTTGGCATGCACCCGCATTCAGGCATCGCCACGCTGACATGGATGATGCAAGGCTCGGCCAGCTACGAAGACACGACGGGTAAAGCCGGCTTGCTACCCGAGGGCGGGGTGGAGTGGATGCAGGCGGGCGGCGGGGTGTGGCACAGCAGCAGCCCGACAGCGGGCATTGCGATGCGCGGCTTTCAGCTCTGGGTGGCTTTGCCGCCAGCTTTTGAAAATGCGACGGCGCATAGCAGCTACATGGCGCCAGAGGTGATTCCGCAAGACGGCCCGGCGCGGGTGTTGCTGGGGCGCTATGGCGATGCCAAAAGCACGGTCACGCCGCCGTCAGACATGAATTACCTAGCCGTGAACCTCCAAGCCGGCGAAAGCTGGACGTATTTGCCACCCGCAAGGCACACCGTGGCATGGGCGGCGTTGAGTCGGGGTAAGCTGGCTGTGGGAGAAGTCTCTGATGCACCTATGGCTGCGGGGGAAATGGTGGTGTTTGACCAAAGCGCGGGCAGCATCACCTTCAAAGCGTTGGAAGCGGCCGAGTTTGTCCTCGGATCAGCGGTTCAACATCCGCATGATCTGGTGCTGGGGCGCTATTCTGTGCATACCAGCCCAGCGGCTTTGCAACAGGGCGAGGCGACGATCAAGCAAATGGGTGTGGCGCTAGCGACGCAGCGGCGGTTGCAAAAATAAGTTTAGTTTTGATTTATTTGCGCTATGCTTTTTATAGCTACATAGTCAATAAATACGCCGTCTAGCGTCTAATTTTTAGGTCAAAAGGCTACAAAATCATCGTAAACCCTCGTCAAGGGTTTGTACCAGATAAAAAAAGCACGGTCGTGCTTAAAAATACGCCCACAGCAAAAGTGCGGAGTAGACAAATTTTTTTTGCTGTTTTACTTTCTAAACAAAACATAAGGAACAGCATGAAATTAAAACGTATGGCGGCCGCTTGTGGCTTGGCTTTGGTTATGTCACTGAGTTCATTCACGGCGACGCAGGCGTCAGACACCTATGCGCAGACCAAATACCCAGTCGTGCTGGTGCACGGTTTGTTGGGGTTTGATGCGATTGGCCCGATCAATTACTTCTACGGTGTGCCTAGCGCTTTGCGCAACAGCGGCGCGACGGTGTTCACGCCCAATGTGTCGCAAGCCAACAGCACCGAGCTGCGCGGTGAGCAGCTGTTGCTGCAGCTACGTAGCCTCAAAGCCCAATATGGCTATGCCAAGTTCAACCTGGTGGGCCACAGCCATGGCGGCAACACGGCGCGCTATGTGGCAGCTGTGGCGCCTGAGTTGGTGGCCAGTGTGACCAGCGTGGGCACGCCGCATACGGGCAGCAAAACAGCGGATGGCATCAAAAACTTTACCGATGCAGCGCATGTTACCGGTTTAGCGGTGGCGGTGGTGGATGGCTTGTCGAATTTGATCGCGTTTTTCTCAGGCAGCAGTGGCAACCCACAAAGCTCGTTTGCGGCCTTACAGTCGCTGAGCACTAGTGGTGCTGCCGATTTCAACCGCCGTTTCCCGCAAGGCGCACCCACCACGGCCTGCGGCCAAGGCGCTGAGCTGGTGAACGGTGTGCGCTATCACTCCTACGGCGGCACATCGGTGCTGACCAATGCGTTCGACGTCAGCGATGGGGTGCTGGGAGCGGGTGCTTTGTTTTTTGGCTTTGAGCAAAACGACGGCGTGGTGGGGCAGTGCTCTAGCCATTGGGGCAAGGTCATTCGCGACGATTACCCGTGGAACCACTTGGACGAGGTAAACCAAGCATTTGGGTTGCGCGGCTTGTTTTCGCCCGACCCGGTGGCGATGTACCGCGCCCAAGCTAACCGCCTCAAAACATTGGGGCTGTGAACTTGGCAAAGTTGCCTAGCCTGCGGTTGAGCAGCGTTGCCGCCTTCATGGTGGTGACTGCTGCTGTGGCTTATGCGGCCATGATGATATTCAGCCCCGTAGATCAAACGACGGCAGCCTCAAAGCGTCTAGCAAGTTCGGGCGGATCGCGGTTTTTAGTTGCCGATGGGGATGGTACCGAGCAAGTTAAACCGCTTTTGGTGGCAGGCGAGGGTGGCAAGGGTTTGAATCTGCAAGAGTCATCGCTGGCAGATACCCAAGCCGATGGCACTTGGAGCATAGGCCCCGACGGCCAAGCGCAGCCCAGCTTGGCGCTGCGCCGCCGGTTTGACTACTTTTTGCTGCTACAGGGCGAGCGTGATATCGCCGCGCTGACGGCAGACATCCAACGTCAAGTCTCAGCCGCGCATGGGCAAATCGCCGCGCAGCAGGTCATGGCACTGTGGCGCAGCTATTTGCAACTGCAGCAGCACCGTTGGACAACCCAAGTCGACATGCAGCGCCCCAGCACCTGGTCTAGCGCCTTGACCGAGCGCAGCATGAAGCGGCGCGAGCTGCTAGGCATCGCCTGGGCGGAAGCCTTTTACCGTGGCGAAGAGAACGATTTGCGGCAACTAATAGCCAAATCTAACGGGCAAGCTAACGGCCAAGAGTTAACCAGCCCCGCTGCAGAACGCAATCTACCCAATGTCTTGCCAGACGCCACGCAGCGCCAAGCCAGCGTAGATGCTGAATGGCAGCAATGGAGCCAGCGCCTAGAAGCAGCGCGCAGCCACATTGCAAAACTACAGCAAGCGCCTGAGCTGTCTGAGCCACAGCGTGCTGATGCTGTGGCAGCCTATGTGACGAGTCAATTTAGTGGCTCTGAGCTGCTGCGAGTGAAGGCTTTGTTGAAGTTGTAGTCCTATATTGCTATATATTTGATAGCTAACTAAGCAATAAATACGCCGGCTAGTGTCTAAATTGACCTCTAAACGGTTGCTTTACAACAATCAGGCACAATCTAAGGAAATAGGTCACACAGCTGGCCACGGAGAACCCTAGATGCATCGTCGATTTTTATTAAGCGCAGCGCGCTACATCACTTTGGCTGCTGTGGCGATTGCCGCCTTGGGATGCAACACGCTGACCGCGCAGCCGCGCTTCACGATTTCCAAAGACCAGTTGCAGCAGGTCGTGGCCAAGCGCTTTCCGATGCGTTACCCGGTAGCGGGATTGCTGGATTTAGCGGTGCAAGCGCCTGAGATTCGGTTGCTGCCTGAGCTAAACCGGCTGAGTGCGACCATGCCAGTAGAAGCCAGCGGCGTGGCGCTGAACCGCAAGCAAGCCGGCACGTTTGAGGTGGAATTTGGTTTGCGATACGAAGGGAGTGACCGCTCACTTCGTGCCACAGCCTTACGATTTAAGCGATTGGACTTTCCAGGCTTGCGGCCTGAAGCATCGCAAATGCTGAATTTGTATGGCCAAGTCTTGAGTGAACAGGCGCTCTCAGAGGTAACGCTGCACCAGCTGCGGCCGCAAGACATGGCGATGGCGGATGCGATGGGCATGCAGCCGGGCAGCATCACGGTGACGGATAAGGGGCTGGTTTTTGATTTTGTGGCCAAGTAGCTGCCGCCATGCCCTTCAGCACCCTGAAAACCAAGCTGGTTGACAAGCTGGGCGTGCATCCGGATGTGCTGAAACTGGGTTTGGTGAGTTTTTTGACCGATCTCAGCTCAGAGATGATTTTTTCGGTGTTTGCGATATTTTTTACCACCGTGGCAGGCGCGTCTGCTGCGCTGCTGGGTTTGATAGAGGGCTTGGCAGATTTGTCGGCCTCGTCGCTTAATTATTATGCGGGCTGGTTGTCTGACCGAAGCGGCAAGCGCAAGGTTTTCGCACTGGCTGGGTATGGGTTTTCAACGCTGGCCAAAGTGATTTTGCTGGTGAGCAACTCTGTGACGGGCTTGAGCCTGTTTCGGGTGATTGAGCGGCTGGGCAAAGGTTTCAGAGGGCCGCCGCGTGATGCGTGGCTGTCCAGCGTGGCAGGCACTGAGAAGCGCGGCTTTGCCTTCGGCGTGCACAAGGCCTTGGACAAATCGGGCGCGGTGTTAGGGCCGTTGGTGGCTTATGGCTTGTTGACGTGGCTGGGTGATGGCGCTGAGACCTACAAGGTGTTGTTTTGGGTCGCCATGGTGCCTGCAGTGCTGGGTGTGGTGGCGCTGAGCCTGGTGAAAGACCAGCCCGCACCTAAGCGCATACGAGAAAACCTGTTTGCAACGTTCAAGCAATTCAGCCCTGCGTACAAACGCTACTTGGTGACGGCGGGCGTGTTTTCGTTGGCGTATTTCAGCTTTGGGTTCTCCATGCTGCGCGCGCACAGTGTGGGCTTTACGGTAACTGACACGGTGCTGCTGTACGCCTTGTTTAACATTGCCTGCGTCATCGCTGCGCCCTTGATTGGCAAATTGAGTGACCGTGTGGGCAGGCCGCACATGATCATGTTGGGCTATGCCACGTATGCGGTGCTGAGCTTGGGCTTTGCCTTTGCCACAGAAAAATGGCATGTCGTGGTACTTTTCTTGATGTATGGCTTGTTTTACGCCATTGATGAGGCGCAAAACAAAGCGTTTATAGCCGACCTAGAGGTGGAGCGCCGCGCATCTGCTATGGGCATGTACAGCTTTGTGACGGGCATGATTTATTTACCCGCTTCGTTGATTGCTGGCGCGCTGTGGCTGCTTAGTCCTGCGACGCCGTTTTTACTGGCTTCAGGGGTTGCCTTGCTGGCTTTGGCCATATTTTCAGTCACGCGACCAGATCGGACACTGTCACCCTAAATACACGGGCTTCAAGGCTTTACCAATTATGATGCGTGGGCAACTTAAAAAGGAATATCCATGTTCAGTCACGTCATTCTTGGTGTCAATGACCTAGAAAAATCAAAGAAATTTTATGACGCCTTGTTGGGCGCTATCAACATAGGACCAGGCGTCGCCAACACCACCACCAGCAACGTTAAGCGTTATTTTTACCGTAGCGCCACTGGCAGCTTTGGCATCACCACACCTATCAATGGCGAGGAAGCAAGCCACGGTAATGGCAGCACCATCGGCTTTGCCATGCAAACGTCCGAGCAGTGCGACGCTTTTCACGCGGCGGGCATTGCCAATGGTGGCACGACGTGCGAAGACCCACCGGGCTGGCGCGAAGGCTCGGTTGGCAGGCTGTACCTGTGCTACGTGCGTGATCCGGATGGGAACAAAATTTGTGGGCTGCATAGGCCGGCGAAAGTGGTCTAAGTCAATATAACGACGTTTTCAGACGCAATCGTCCGAAATTCAGCGGAAATGCGGGAATCTGCTGCTGCCGCTTGCCAAAACTGAATCGCTAAGGCCAGCGCACGTGGCCATTCGGGTAGGGTGGCAGAGGTGGGTTGTGGCTTACCTTTGGCTGCAAAGTCGCGCTGTACCAGCTCGCCACCTACAGGTGCGTAGAGCATGGGCAACATGTCGTAGGTGGGGGAAAGCTTCCAATTACCATTGGTTTTGGTGTCGTGCCTCAGAAGCGAAATGTTGCCATAGTGTCTGTCGGTATTGGCGATCAAGATACCAAAAGCCTCCAGTAGGCACAGCAATCTGGCGTCTTCCGCGCTCAGTAACTTGCGATCTTGCATGCGTACAGCCGTGGCGGCCCAGTTGTCTTCCACGCCCACGTATTCTGCGTCATAGACCTGCAGTGAAACCATGCCAAGTCGACCTAGGCCATCAGGGTTGTTGGGGTCCAGTGCGGTGCGGTCGAAACGAATAGATTCCAAAAAAATTCGGCCTTCAAGGCTATAAAGATGCGTTTGGGCAGCAGGCAAACCTGCCGACGCCAAGGTTTGCAACGCCAGATGCTCGCAGATCAGCAGGTCGCGGGTGCGTTGGTCGGTTAAGGAGTCACCAGCGGGTGAGAATTTAACCAACACATGGCGATTATTCCGAATCGTGCAAAACTTAGGCTGCTCACCCCCTGCGGATGAACCGCCCAACGTGCCTTGCATGGCTTGGTCGGCGAAGGCGGGGTAATCAACTTCTGACATGGCGCGGCGGGCGCGTTCTGGCAGGGTGTGAAAGCGTGCAAAAGCAGTGTCGCCCACGATCAGGTTACCCGGCAGATCGTCACCTACCAGCGCTAGCGCCCGCAGCACGTCGTTGTCTGTCCATTTGCGCGGGTCTGCACCCAGCTGTAGCTCGGGATGGTCATGGGCAAAGGTGCGACCCATAAAGCCTTGCGGCCGCATATCATCTAAAAACCATGGCAGCCCATCGTGCTTTCTGCTGACGCCTGTGGCCTCATCCATCCAGACACCTTCACCCTCCAATAGCGCCATGCGGGCAAAAGTCGAAGCTTGTCCATGTGCATCCACTCGCATGACTGATACCGCTTGCCCCACGCCCGACACAGTACGTGGGACGACGTAGCGCTGCAGCCGTGTTGAACCTACTTTCAAAACTTGACCTGACTGAATCAGTACCGACAGCGCCCGTGACACCGTGGGCTGGCTCACACTCAGAGCAGCTTGCAGCTCAGCTGCAGAGGCTACGCCGCCGCGCTGCCGTATCGCTTGCAGCGTTGATGCTGTGTGTGGATTGGTTTGCGCCATGAATAGTAAAATGAATAAGAAAGTGAATATATTTATGAATAAGTAAATTCTACAATAAATCCAGTAATTTCAACAAGTTAACAGAATGGGTGAATAGATGAGCCATAAAAAAACGCACCCTCAAGTGCGTATTTGTTTAGATAACTTAGTGTTAAATCGTTGCTTACTTAGAAACCACGCGCACCATGTCCAAGCACTTGTTTGAGTAGCCCCATTCGTTGTCATACCAAGCGACGATTTTGACGAAAGTTGGGTCCAAAGCGATGGATGCATCGGCATCAAAAATCGATGTGCGGGTGTCACCACGAAAGTCGGTGGCGACAACTTTGTCTTCGGTGTAGCCAAGTACGCCTTTCAAAGCGCCTTGTGATTGCGCTTTCATCTCAGCGCAGATTTCAGCCATGGTGGCTGGGCTGTTGAGTTCGCAGGTCAAATCGACCACCGACACGTCAGACGTTGGCACGCGGAAAGACATGCCGGTGAGCTTTTTGTTCAGCTCAGGAATGACCACGCCGACGGCTTTGGCTGCGCCAGTAGATGATGGAATGATGTTTTCCAAAATACCACGGCCACCGCGCCAGTCTTTGTTGCTCGGGCCGTCGACGGTTTTTTGGGTTGCTGTGGCAGCATGCACCGTCGTCATCAAACCGCGTTTGATACCCCATTTGTCGTTCAACACTTTGGCCACAGGTGCCAGGCAGTTGGTGGTGCAAGACGCGTTGGAGATGATGGCTTGACCAGCGTAGGTGCTGTCGTTTACGCCGAAGACGAACATCGGGGTGTCGTCTTTGCTAGGTGCAGAGATGATGACTTTGGTCGCGCCAGCGGCGATGTGCTTTTCAGCACCGGCTTTGTCTAAAAACAAACCGGTAGATTCGATGACGACAGTAGCGCCCACTTCGTTCCATTTCAAGGCGGCAGGGTCGCGCTCTTGCGTGAGGCGAATTTTCTTGCCGTTGACGATCAAGGTGTTGCCTTCAACCGATACATCGCCTTTGAAACGGCCGTGCACCGAGTCGTATTGCAGCATGTAAGCCAGGTATTCTGGCTCCAGCAGGTCGTTGATACCGACGATTTCGATGTCGCTGAAACTTTGAATCGCTGAGCGAAACACGTTGCGTCCGATGCGGCCAAAGCCGTTGATGCCGATTTTGATGGTCATGGTG
>JANPLX010000004.1:0-15230 GCA_031422495.1 Polaromonas sp.
ATAGGGCTCAAGCTGCTTGATTGGCACAAACGTGTAGCCTGTGTTCTCTACGCTGTAAGCATTTTTCGAGTCAACTTTTTGCCATTTGGTGATGTACATGCTTTGTTGCAACTGATGGTCACCTTTGCGCATTTGCACTTCACCTGCAAAGCTAGGTACTGACAAGCCTTCCAAAGCCGCAGCCACTTTGACAGGGTTGGTTGACTTGGCTTTGGCAATCGCTGCGCCCATCAAATTGATACCGTTTAGCGTGGCGAAAGTGTAGTAATCGTCGTTAAACTTCTTTTTGAACTCTGCACCCATCGCACCTAAATCACCCGTGTGGTTGGAATGGCCATAAGCCACAACATACACTTCACTGTCCCCACCAGCGGCCAAAGCAGTGGGTGTACCTGTTACGCCAGCGTAGTAGGTGTACATAGGCACTTTAAGACCTGCGTCGTTCATCGCTTTGACGAGTAAAGTCAAGTCCGCGCCCCAATTACCTGTCACGATAGAGTCTGCGCCAGATTGCTTGATTTTGGCAACGTAAGGTGCAAAGTCTTTAACTTGGCCAATTGGATGCAAATCTTCACCTACAATTTTCACATCTGGGCGTTTGCGAGCAATGTTCTCTTTAAAATAGCGCGCAACTTGTTGACCATGAGAGTAGTTCTGGTTCAACAAATATACATTTTTGACCTTCGGCTGATCTTTCATGAAAGCCGTTAAAGCTTCCATCTTCATGGTGGTGTCTGCATCCAAACGGAAATGCCAGTAGTCACACTTTTCGTTGGTCAAAGCTGGGTCCACTGCCGCGTAGTTTAAGAAAACGACTTCCTTGCCGGGATTACGCTCGTTGTGCTTAGAAACCGCATCAGACAACGCTAACGCAGCACCCGAGCCATTGCCCTGCGTGATGTAACGGAAACCTTGATCAATGGCTGCTTTCAGCGAATTCAAACTCTCTTGCGGAGAACCCTTGTTGTCAAAACCAATCACCTCAAACTTGACGCCGGCTGGATTTTTGGCACCGCTGAAACGCTCAGAGATAAATTGCCAGCTTTTCAGTTGGTTTTGTCCCACATTGGCAAAGGGGCCAGACAAGGGATCAATAAACGCGATTTTGACAGTTTCGCCTTTTTGGGCATAGGCCGCACCAGCGCAAACAACAGCAGCACAAACTGCAACAAACTTGACTGTGAACTTCATTGTAAATTTCCTATAGGTAAAAAACACAAACTGAGTATTAGCAACCACAAAGATTAACTCCATTTTTAAAAATTACACTCAGGGATTGCCCTAGCGCTATCGCTAAAGTGACAAAACAACTCTCAACTTTGCGGCAGTTTGTAATCTTTCAGTCCGTCACGCAATTTATTCTTCTGCATTTTTCCGGTTGCCCCTATTGGAATAGCGTCGACAAAGACAACATCGTCCGGGATTTGCCACTTGGCGGTTTTACCATCGTAAAACGCAATCAATTCGTCGCGCGACACGTCAACACCCGGCTTTTTTACCACAGCTATGATAGGACGTTCGTCCCATTTCGGGTGGTACACACCAATGCAAGCAGCCATGGCTACCGCTGGGTGAGCTACAGCGATGTTTTCTATGTCTATGGAGCTTATCCACTCGCCGCCCGACTTGATGACGTCTTTGCTGCGGTCAGTAATTTGCAAATAACCATCGGGGTCTATCGTCGCGACATCACCTGTTGGAAACCAGCCATCGATCAGCGGACTACCCGGAGATGGCTCTTCTGATTGTTTGAAGTACTCCGTCACAATCCACGGCCCTTTGACCAACAAATCGCCAAAAGCTTTGCCATCGTGAGGTAATTCTTTGCCGGCTTCATCGATGATTTTCATATCCATGCCATAAATGGCGCGGCCTTGCTTCAATCTGATCTTCATTTGCTCTTCTTTTGAGAGTAAAAGGTGCTTATTTTTCAATGTGCATAGCGTGCCTAGCGGCGACATCTCAGTCATTCCCCAAGCATGCAGAACATCGACACCATACACATCGTTAAACGCTGTAATCATGGCTGGCGGACACGCAGAACCACCAATCACGGTACGTTTCAACGTGCTAAAACGCAAGCCATTAGCCTGCAGATGACCCAGCAACATTTGCCAAACTGTAGGCACGCCTGCAGCAAACGTCACCTTCTCTGATTCGAGCAATTCATAAACAGATTTTCCGTCTAGTGCAGGTCCCGGGAAAACCAACTTGCACCCCGTCAATGCAGCACTGTACGGAATACCCCAAGCGTTGACGTGAAACATCGGCACAACGGGCAACACGCTGTCCCGTGCGCTCAAATTCATCACATCAGGCAAAGCAGCAGCGTAGGCGTGCAGCACGGTCGAACGATGGCTGTACAGCGCAGCTTTCGGGTTGCCAGTGGTGCCGCTGGTGTAGCACATACTTGAAGCCGAGTTTTCATCAAAAACGGGCCACGTGTAGGCGCTGCTTTGTTTGCCGATCCACGCTTCATAGCTGATGAGATTAGGAATGCCAGAATCTTGCGGCAATTTGTCAGCGTCACACAGCATCACGAAGTGTTTGATAGTGGTGCAACGCTCATGCACGCCTTGTACGATGGGTAAAAAGCTGGCATCAAAGCACAGCACTTGGTCTTCCGCATGGTTGGCAATCCACACCACTTGGTCGGGGTGCAAACGCGGGTTTAGTGTGTGCAAAACGCGCCCAGAGCCGCTAACCCCAAAGTAGAGCTCCATGTGGCGGTAACCGTTCCATGCCAATGTGGCGATACGGTCGCTGAAAGCCAAATTCATACCATCCAGTGCATTCGCCACCTGGCGCGAACGCACGGCTAATTCTTTGTAGGTATAGCGATGCAGATCGCCTTCCACTCTACGCGAAACAATCTCACCATCACTGTGGTGCCGCTCGGCGAAATCAATCAAACTTGAAATCAGCAGCGGCTGGTTTTGCATCAAACCTAACATACGACAACTCCTCGAAAATAGTAAATATCTATTTTAGGAGTATGACGCAAGAGCTAACCCGTAAATCTACGGGATTGCCCTAAATCATGGAAAAAGGATTGATTACAAAAATCAATTTCTAGCGCCAGTAACCTTGGTTATGCTGCCAGCCGCGGCCTGGCACATGCGTCCATCCGCCGTTGTTCCAAGTGCGGTAACCATAAGGCGGACGTTGCCAATTGCCCGCGCGCCAGACGTGACGGCCACCAGACCAGTACCACAACCCCGGCGTCCAGATATACCCAACGCCAGGTGACACTGTGACCACTTCGTTATACGCCGCTGGCGGTGCACTTTGTACATACTCAACATTACTATCGGCAGTAACAGCAACGCTAGGCTGTACGGTGACTACGCGCGTTTGAGTTGGGTAATAGGGCGTAACGACACAGCCCGTCAAAACGACAGCCGTGACCGCCAAACCACCCAACATACTTAATTTACGAACTCGTGACATGAGAAATCTCCTTAGTAACACCCACATTAACCCAAAAAATGACCACATGGTTGACTTTAGCTTTCCGATAATGCAAATAACTGTGTAAAGATTGGCGGTATGTTTTCTCAACTACACGGCATTTCAATCTATCCCAGCGCCTACTCACAGCTTGGAACAGCGTTTCAATCACAAGTTCAACCGCAGCCCTTGCCCAATCCTTATTGGGTCTGTAAAAACGCCGCATTAGCGCGCGAATTGGGTTTGAGTGACGAATGGTTACGCCACCAAGAGGTGCTGGAAACCTTTACTGGCAACCTCGTGCCAGACGGTTTGCAGCCCGCCGCCAGCGTCTACAGTGGCCACCAGTTTGGCCAATGGGCGGGGCAATTGGGTGACGGCAGAGCGTTAAGCCTAGGTGAATTTCATACTCCTTCAAATAGAGACAAAAATATTGTGCTAGCCGGCGTATTTATTGGCTCAAAAGCTATAAATAATGTAGCAGATGCAAACACTATTGAACTGCAGCTTAAAGGTGCAGGACGCACACCGTATTCACGCGGTGGCGATGGACGCGCGGTTTTGCGCAGCTCGATCCGTGAATTTTTATGCTCTGAGGCCATGCACGGCTTAGGCATTGCCACCACCCGCGCGCTATGCGTAACAGGCTCGGATGCGCCGATATATCGCGAAACAGCAGAGACCGCAGCCGTCGTCACCCGCACTTCACCCAGCTTCATTCGATTTGGGCATTTTGAGCACTTCTCGCACAATGGTATGCATCCAGAGCTGAAGCAACTTGCCGACTTCGTGATTGATAATTTTTACCCACAATGTCGCGATTCAACGGCTTATAAAGGCAACCCCTACGCTGCACTTTTAGAAGCAGTCAGTCTGCGCACTACCGAAATGGTGGCCAAGTGGCAAGCTGTCGGCTTTTGCCATGGTGTGATGAACACCGATAATATGAGCATACTAGGGTTAACCCTTGATTATGGGCCGTTTCAGTTCCTAGATGCCTTCAATCCTGACCACATTTGCAACCATACCGATAGCTTGGGTCGCTATGCGTATAACAAACAGCCCAATGTGGCCTATTGGAACGTGTTTTGCTTGGGTCAAGCCTTGTTGCCACTGATTGAAGACCAGGAGCTGGCTTTAGCCGCGCTAGAACCTTACAAAACCGCGTTTCCTACCGCGTTGATGACTGAAATGCGGGCTAAATTAGGCTTTACAGAGCCAGAAAAAGCCTTTGAAGGCGACCGCGATTTGGTTGAGACCATTCAAAAGCTACTCGCGCAAGACCGTGTGGATTACACCTTGTTTTGGCGCAATTTGAGCTACGTAGCGAATGACAAACCGGTTGATGTAGTTCGTGATATGTTCTTGGATCGTACCGCTTTTGATGCATGGTATGCCTCATATTTGCTACAATATTCAGAGCATATTAATCAACAAATACGCCGGCTAGAGCCAAGTTTAATGCTTAAAACTAACCCTAAATACGTTTTACGCAATTATTTAGGTGAGCAGGCCATTGCCAAGGCGAAACTAAAAGACTTTTCCGAGGTCGAAACCTTGTTAAAGCTGCTGCAAGCCCCATGTGAAGAGCATCCAGAACACGAAAAATTCGCTGGTTTGCCACCCGATTGGGCGGCAGATATTGAAATTAGCTGCTCCTCCTGACTTTATTAAGGTTTTTGAGGGTTTTGATTATTTTTTAGTTCGCATGAAGTTTCCTGACATTGAAAGACATTTATGACCTACCCCATCCAAAAAACCGACGCCGAATGGAAAACGCTGCTCGCTGAGCGCCAAAAAACCGGTACAGCTGAACCCATGGCCTTCGACGTGACCCGTCACGAAGCCACCGAGCGTGCTTTTAGTGGCAAGTTCGCTGACAACAAGCAAAGCGGCGTTTACAGCTGCGTCTGCTGTGGTAAAGATTTGTTTGACTCTGCTACCAAATACGACAGCGGTACTGGCTGGCCCAGCTATTACGCACCGTTGTCAAATGAGGCTGTCGGCACCAAAGTGGACGGTATGCTGTGGACCAAACGCACCGAAGTGCACTGTGCGGACTGCGGTGCGCACCTAGGCCACGTGTTCCCCGACGGCCCAGCCCCCACAGGGCAGCGCTATTGCATGAATTCAGCGTCTTTAGAATTTAAGCCACGCTAATTCAGGGCTACGAGCTTAAACGTTTGATGCCAATTTCACGCGATAATTGAAGGTTATGAAGCAAATTCTCGATTTCCTCCCCATTCTGCTGTTTTTTGTTGCCTACAAAACGTACGACATCTATACTGCCACCGCCGTCATCATGGCCGCCACTGTTGTTCAAATGGCGATTTTGTACAAGCTGGATGGCAAATTAGCCACCATGCACAAAGTTACCTTGGCATTGGTTTTAGGCTTTGGTGCGCTGACTTTGGGTTTCCAAGACGAGCGGTTTATCAAAATCAAGCCGACCGTGCTTTACACCTGCATGGCATTGGCTTTAGGCATTGCGCTGTGGGTGTACAAAAAGAACTTCCTTAAAAGCATGCTGGGTGCACAAATGGCGCTGCCAGAGGCGGTGTGGCGCAATTTAACAGTTGCGTGGGTGGTGTACAGTTTGGCGATGGCGGCTCTGAATGCTTACGTAGCCTACTTTTACACGACTGAGCAGTGGGTGAATTTCAAACTCTGGGGATATGCCTTCCCCCTGGTTTTTATCCTTGCGCAAGGCGTTTACATCGCCAAGTATTTACAACCCAAAGATGGTGAACTGGGTTAATTCCATTCACTGACTCTATCCAAATCATCGATCTAAATCACATGCAAAAGATACTGGTCAATGCTGACAATTTAACCAAACGCTTGAATGAGCGACTGACGCCCACTTATTTGCAGGTGCTGGACGAAAGCGCAGCACATGCAGGGCACATGGGCTCAAATGGGACAGATTTTGGCACTCACTTCAGGGTAAAAATCGCTTCACCTTTCTTTACATCGCAAAGGCGCGTCACTTGCCACAGGCTTGTGTATGATGCGGTGCAAGATTTCATCGATCAAGGCTTGCATGCCTTGGCGATTGAAGTAGTCAAACCCTCATAAATATTTATAAAGATCACTATTAATACTTCATTTTGAATATAATCTACTATATTTTTAATAGCTACAGAGGCAATAGATACGCCGACTACAAAGATATTTACTCAATTTCACCCTCTTTTTAAGGAAAAATCATGAAAAAACACATCTTCACAGCTGCGGTAGGCGCTATTTTGCTGATTTCTAATGCAGCGATCGCACAAAACGTCGCTATCGTTAACGGCAAAGCAGTACCGAGTTCACGCGTTGAAGTCTTAGCCGCTGAAGTCGCCAAGTCAGGCCGCCCCGTGACAGCTGAAATCAAAACACAGATCAAAGATGAAGTTATTGCCCGTGAAGTTTTCATCCAAGAAGCTGAAAAACGCGGATTGGCTGCGACTGACGACTACAAAGCGCAAATGGAGCTGGCGCGCCAAACTATTTTGATTCGCCAATTGTTTGCCGATTTCCAGAAAACCAGCCCGGTTACTGACGCTGATTTGAAAGCCGAATACGACAAATTTGCGGCAGCTAATGGTGGCAAAGAATTCAAAGCGCGCCACATCTTGGTCGAAAAAGAAGCCGATGCCAAAGGCGTATTGGAAAGCTTGAAAAAAGGTCAAAAATTTGAAGACCTCGCCAAAAAACTCAGCAAAGATGCGGGCTCTGGCGCTAAAGGTGGCGATTTGGATTGGGCGAACCCGAGCAATTACGTGCCTGAGTTTGCCGAAGCTTTGTTGAAACTTCCAAAAGGCCAGACATCAGCAGCACCTGTGAAGTCGCAATTTGGTTACCACATCATCCGCGTGGACGATGTGCGCGCGGCTCAGTTGCCGAAATTTGAAGAAGTGAAACCACAAATTTCACAACAGCTCACGCAACAAAAATTGGCCAAGTTCCAAGATGAACTGCGCGCTAAAGCAAAAATTGAGTAAAGAATAGCGTAAAAGTCATAGCGTAAAAGCAAAATATGCTCAGCTTGAATCATTGAATTTTTAAAGCGAATCAATTGATAGTTCTTTTGTCTCCAGCCAAGTCGTTGAATTATGCGCCTTTGGCTGAGCAAGCCAGCCATTTGGCAAGCTTGACTCACACACTACCGCACTTTATCAAAGAACCACCAAAATTGGTGGCTGCGGCGCGTAAATTGTCAGCTACAAAATTGTCAGCTTTGATGCACATCAGCGACGACTTGGCCAAGCTGAATGTGGCGCGTTTCAAAGCTTGGCAGCCTGAATACACTGCAAAAAATGCCAAGCAAGCGTTGCTGGCTTTTGATGGCGACGTCTATACCGGCTTGAACGCGCAAACCCTTGACCTTGCAGATTTGAACTGGGCACAAGACCATTTGTGTATTTTGAGTGGCTTGTACGGTGTACTGCGCCCGTTGGATTTGATGCAACCCTATCGGCTTGAAATGGGTTCAGCACTGGCTACAAAAGTTGGCAAAAAAGCGGCGACTAATCTTTATGGCTTTTGGGATGTATCTATCACGGACTATTTGAACGACCGCCAAAAACATCGCCAACCACTTGAAGAGAGCATTTATTTGAATTTGGCGTCGCAAGAGTATTTCAAGGCCGTCAAAATCAACAGCTTGCATGCGCGTGTGATTGAATGCGTGTTTGAAGATTTCAGCAATGGGCAATTCAAAGTTATCGGTTTTTTCGCAAAATTAGCGCGTGGCATGATGGCAAGGTATGTGGTTACTAACCGCATCATTGACCCTGCTCAATTACATAAGTTTGCCGAAGGCGGATACATGTACCAAGCTAAATTATCAACCGAGAATCGTTTGGTTTTTCGTCGTAAAGTTGTATGAAAATAAGTTCAAATAATATCCATATCGAAGTTGAAGACACGGGTGCATTGCCACTCGGAAGTAATGGTGAAGCGCGCCCCGTGGTGATGCTCATCATGGGTTTAGGTATGCAGCTGGTCGCTTGGCCACCGGCGCTGGTGCAAAGCTTGGTCGATGCGGGTTACCGTGTGGTGCGGCATGACAACCGTGATATGGGTTTGAGCCAGCACTTTGACAACTTGGGCAAACCTAATTTGATTTGGACCTCTGTAAAACATAAACTAGGCATTAGCATCACGCCGCCCTACAGCTTGCGCGACATGGCCAAGGATGCGATTGGCGTGCTCGATGCTTTGCAGATTGCCAAAGCGCATATCGTCGGTGCGAGCATGGGCGGCATGATCGCGCAGCGCGTAGCGATCGCATCACCAGACCGTGTCTTAAGTCTGACCAGTATCATGAGCACCAGTGGTGCACGGGGTTTGCCACAAGCGAGGACTTCAGTGGTTCGTGCCTTGTTTAGTCGGCCCAAAAGCACAGATTTAGACGCTGTGGCTGATTATTACGTCAATTTTTTTAAAATCATTGGCAGCCCTGGCTTTCCTACTGACCCACTGGAAACGCGTGAGCGCATTTTGATAGGACTGAAGCGCAGCTATCACCCCGAAGGCACGCTACGCCAAATGGTAGCGATTGCGGCTGATGCGAAACGCCATCTTGAGTTAGCCAACATCACCCGCCCAACTTTAGTGGTTCACGGCAAAGACGATCCGCTTGTGCCGTATGGCAACGGCGTTGACACCGCCAATCGCATCAAAGGCTCACAATTGGTCAGCATCGAAGGCATGGGGCATGATTTGCCACCTGGTGTGGTGACTCGTTTGATAGAACACATGCTGCCGTTTTTCGTCAAAACTTAAACCAGTTTGAATCAACCCTCATGAACCAGCCCGAGCAATCGCAGTTAGGCAAAACATCCGCGTATGTCGACAAATACGATGCGTCGCTGCTGTTCCCGATTCCCCGTGCAGACAAACGGCGTGAAATTGGCATCACGGGTGCTCCTACTTTTTTTGGCGCAGATTTATGGACTGCATTTGAGCTGAGTTGGCTCAATCTACGTGGCAAACCGCAAGTAGCCATCGCACACATCACGGTGCCGTGCGACAGTATCAATATTGTTGAAAGTAAATCTTTCAAGCTGTACCTCAATAGCTTTAACAACACACCCTTTGCTGACGTAGCAGCCGTAGCGGTTTGCATGAAAGCGGATTTGAACGCTGTGATTTGGCAAACTACTGGTGCTGCGCTGGGCGATGCGGTCAAAAGCCCGATTCAATCCTCTGTTGGCGTCAAAATCTTGTTGCCCGAGATGTTTGACCGCGAACCCGTTCACGAGCTAGATGGCTTGAACTTGGACAGACTGGATATTGAATGCAACCGCTTCACTCCCGCACCTGATTTATTAACTGCAGCGTTTGACGAAGCGCCAGTGAGCGAAGTTTTCACCAGCAACTTGCTCAAAAGCAATTGTTTGGTGACCGGGCAACCCGATTGGGGCAGTGTTCGCATCAGCTACGAAGGGCCGCAAATAGACCAAGGCAGACTGCTGCAATACATCATCAGCTTCCGCAACCACAACGAGTTTCATGAGCAATGCGTAGAGCGTATTTTTATGGATCTGTGGACGCTCTGCAAACCCATCAAACTCAGCGTCTACGCCCGTTACACACGACGCGGCGGCTTGGACATCAACCCGTTTCGCACCAGCTACCCGCAAGCTGTGCCGGCGAATATTCGCACAGCGCGGCAGTAGAAATTAATTTAAAAATTCAACCAAGTTCGGTAAACGGCGTCAATGGCGACAGCGGGGTAAATTCACCCGCGCGTTTTTCTTTCGCTGCTTTAATCGCTTCGTGCACATGCGCATTACTCCAAATCGCACCTTGCAGCCAGCCCATTTGTTTCAATGAATCTTCCACCGAGTGATCGCGTGTGTAATGAATCGCTTGCTTCGTACCCCAAATAGCAATGGGTGGTTTGCTGGCGATTTCCTTAGCACATTGCATTGCAGCGGCAAGCATGGCGTCATTGCTATCAAACACTTCGTTGACCAAACCGTAAGTCAGCGCCTTGTCTGCCTTCAAACGTCTACCCGTATAAGCCAATTCTTTCACAACCGCTTCGGGCATCAGCTTGGGCAAACGCTGTAACGTTCCTACATCCGCCACCATGCCGATGTTGATTTCTTGAATGCAGAAAAACGTGTCTTTGGTAGCGTACCGAATACAACACGCCGTGACCATATCCACCGCACCACCAATACAACCGCCCTGAATGGCCACGATCACCGGGATGCGCAGCGACTCTAGCTTGGTAAACGTGGCCTGAATGTCACAAAGCGAATCAAAAATCGCCGCACGTCCTTCAGGTGTTTGGTCGTTCATTTGAATCGCACTTGAGAAGGTTTCTAGCGCCATACCGGCGCTGAAATGTTTTCCCGTACTGGAAATAACCAAAGCGCGCGCGGTGCCTTCGCGTTGAATACTCGTCAGTACCGCATCCAACTCGCGCCAAAACGTCGGGTGCATGGTGTTCATCGCTTCGGGGCGGTTAAGCACCAAGTGGGCGATGTGGTCAGTCGCTGACAACGAAAAGCAAGTCAAATCGCTTAAAACGGTGGTTGAGTGCGTGCTTATTTTCGGATTTAAAGTTTGATTCATCCGCATACTATAAATTAAGTTAGCAGATTGACCCAATCGCATCTTAAGCGCCCATGGACATGCGCTTTAATGCGCCAGCCAATATACAAATTCGGCAACATCAAGCCCATTAAACTGAACGGGATCAGCCACTCGAGCTCAAGAATATACAGCGGCATCCAAGCTATCCAGCTCATGACCCACACAGTCAGAACCGCGTCAAGCAAGTGCAGTTCTAGCGGATGCGCTGGGTAGTTGGCGACATGCCATTTTTTGACACGCTGTAGCGTACTTAGAGATAAAACTTGCCAAGGTGGGTGGAACATTGATATCTCCTCCTAGAGATTCAATGTAAGTTAACCGTAAGTTAATGTCAAGCGAAGAATACTGAGAATTTTGAAGAATTAAAAAATGAACCAAATGAATTTAAATCACTTTTTGAATCAGTGCACCTTTAAATAGCACTGGTCCTGTGGGGCCTCCCGCGCTTGGCACACCACCCTTAGGCTCTAGACTAATTGCCAAAGTAGGGACTTGCTTCACATCGCCCTCCGCAGTTGCCAAACGCAACACTTTTTCACCACCCAGCACACCGAGTGAACGAGGGCCACCACTGCTAGGTAGCGCCCAGAGTTGCAAAGACTTATCGCTGGCTTCAACGTAATCGCCTACGCGCTGCAGCACCAAATTTTGACTCTTAGAATCAAACGTCACCAACATGGTTTCGGCAGACTTTGCATCGACCAACACAGCCACATATTCAATCTTTGGAGCAACTTTGAGCTGTGCGCTCAGCTCATCGACTTGTTTACCGCGAATGTCTAACTGGTCGCGTAGTCCAAAGCCTGTCACCACAGCCATCACCGTAGCCAAAGCGCCAGCCGCAGCTGCACCTCGCCATACCCAAAGTCCCTGCCATAAGCTACCCAGCCACGACGTCGTGCCACCAACATTGACTTGGCCTGATTGCTGCGCCAGTTGCATCGCCACGGCGTCTCGCTCAGCCAGAACCATGTTTTGGATACGTGTCCAAACGGCGGGTGCAGGCAAGATAGGTGATTGCAGCTCTGTCATGCCAGATAGACGGCCTTGCCAGACTAATGCGGCAGCACGAACTGTCGCGTTTTCGCGTGAGATCGCTTCAAAGCGACGTCGTGCCCCACCGCGCAAAGTGCCCAGAGCGTAGTTAGCCGCGAGACGATCTAAAGTTTGAGGAAATTTACTGAGATTCATGATATTAAACTTCTACTTAAGCTTAGGCAAAACGCGCCATGCAACCACGCAACTGCTCTAAGCCACGGCGAATCCAAGTCTTCACCGTGCCGAGTGGAAGCTTGAGCTGCTCAGCCAAGTCGCTGTGGCTGAGATCACGCAAATACGCCAAGCTCACCACTTCACGCTGTTTGTTGTCTAACTGATTCATGCATTGCTGCAAAGCCCATGCTTGCTCACTGGCAAAAGCAGTGTTCATAGGATTAGGAGCGTCACCTTCAATGGTATCGCTCAAGTAATCATCCAGTTCTTGCGTTAAATGCATACGTTCAGAGGCACGTCTGCGTAAAAAGTCAAGCGCACGACTGCGCACAATCAAGCCCATCCAAGCCATTGGCGGGCTCAAACTGGCGCGGTAATCTGCTGCTGCACGCCAAATGTGCATATACGCTTCTTGCAATACATCTTCTGCCCACTCGCGCTTGTTTACAACACGCAAGGCCAAACCAAACAGCTTGGGCGATGTAGCGTCGTACAAAGCTTTTAAAGCGGCTTCGTCTTGATTGGCCATTCGGTCTAGGAGTGTCATAAGGTCAGCGTCTGCTTGATAGGTTTGTGTAGCGTCCATAGCGACATTGTCACTGAAATATACGCATCTACCAAACCAATGGATTCAAACAACCTTCGAAAATGAGTTTCATCAACGAATTGAATCCAATCACACACTGTCTCGCGTATTAGTAGTGTCGTTACTTTTAAGTTCGACTTGAGTCATTCACTATTTCAATCAATAACTTACTAAGGAAGCCATCATGAAATCTCTGATTTTGAATCCAACCACCCAACCTATCATCGCCTCACGGCGCTCGTTCATGGGCACTGCTGGCATGTTGTCTGCAGGCGCTGTGGCACTTTTGGCTGGCAAGGATTCGCTCGCCCAAGCTATGGGCGGTGATATGTCTAAAGACGCTGCCATTTTGAACGTCGCATTGGGTTTGGAGCACGAAGCCATCAACGCCTACCAACTAGGTGCATTGAGTGGTTTGTTGCAAAAACCAGTGCTCGATATTGCAGTCTCCTTCCAAAGCCATCACAAAGGTCATCGCGATGCTTTGATCGCCACCATTCAAAAAATGGGCGGAACACCTGTTGCAGAAAAGAAAATCGACGAGTACGCCAAAGCGCTCAAAGCGGACACCTTGAAAAACCAAGGCGACGTGCTGGACTTGGCTGCTCGCTTAGAGCTGGGTGCAATCAACGCTTACTTAGGCGTGATTCCCGCATTCGGCAGCAAAGATTTAGCAAAAATCGCAGGCCGCTTAGCCGCAGATGAAACCATGCACTATAGTATTTTGACCAACGCCTTGGGTCGTCCTTTGCCAGCAGGCGCTTTGACTTTCGGTGCTTGATGCGTTCGCATTATTACCGTACAGCCATCATTAGCTCGCTACTGATGGCTGCTTCTTGCGCCATTGCACAATCAAGCACGACGACTGCGGGCAGCGCCCTTAAAGGTAAAGAAATTTACGACGCCAGATGCAGCGCGTGCCATAGTGTTGACGCCAACCGTGTGGGTCCGATGCACGTGAGCGTGCTGGGTCGCAAGGCGGGCGGGGTTAAAAGTTATCGGTATTCAGATGCTTTGCACAAAAGCAAGGTAGTTTGGACCAGAGAAAACTTGCTCGCTTGGCTTAAAAATCCAGAAGAACTTATTCCAGGCCAGCGTATGGGATATGCGATGGATCTTGCTGAAGACAGACTAGATGTTGTTGCTTATTTAGCCACGCTTAAATAATCGCCCTCACAAAAGGGAGCTGACTTTACAATCAGCTCCCTTTTTTCGTGTGTAAGTTTAACGTTTACGGCTACTTTGACTCTTATTTCACCGTAATCACATCTCTGTGCATAGGCGCTAACTTGGCAAGTAGCTGGTTTTGATTGCTGAAAGAAATACCCTGCGCATCCATTGATTTTTGCAGCACTTCAACCAAGGCGTTGAAGTCCGTTTTGGTGATGTCCATGCTGTTATGGGCCGTTTTCATATCAGCACCTTTGTACTCGCACGGGCCACCGGAAACTTGGCAGATTTGATTCACCAATTGCATCTTCAAGTTTTCCACATTTGCCTTTTTGAACGCTTCTGCCAAGCGCGGGTCAGCTTGCAAGCGTGGCACAAAATCATCCATCAACTTAACCAAGCCGGCTTTTTCGCCAAAAGCTTGGTACAAAGCCGAGTTTCCTGAAGTAGCAGCCATAGATTGTGCGGATGCAGAGGTCGCCAAGCCAGTCAATACAGTAGCTAGTGCGAAAGAAGCGATGAGAATTGTTTTTTTCATGATATTTCCTAAAGAGTTAAAAATTTAAAACGCAATTTGTCCAGACAGATACACACCCGTTTGTTTCTTAGGCGTGATGCCTGGAATGATGCGACCTAGATCCACATAGGCCAAGGTCAGCGATACGTTTTTGCTCGGCGCCCAAGCCACAAATACATCTTTCCAAGCCTCTTCTTTTAAGCCACCCGCCAAACCAGCTGCACGGCCCAATGCTTCCAAATTGTTCGGCTTGCCACGGTATTCAGCGCCAATGGCGATATTTTTACTCAACAGATAAGCGACAGAAATCTCTGGCACGATACTTCTGCTGTTTTTGCCGGGTGCGCCTGAACCAAAGCCCAGCAAGCCATTTTGATTGGCATTGGTAGATCGCAGCGTGGCATTGACCAACACACTTTGCGCTAAAAACAGCTTGGTGGCGGTCACATACACATCGGTACCCGAGGTTTTTGTGCCCAAAAAGTCTAAAACCGAACCAATCGAGCCTGGTTTCACCGATTTGTATTGCACACCCACGGCGATTTGCGGCATCAGCGAGTCGCTGTCCAGTACCGCGTCACCCGCAATACGCACTTTTGCACCGATGATGTCCATGTTGATATGCTGCCCAGGCGTCACGCCGAAAGGCGCAATGCCGTTGAGCGCAATCGCAGGCGAAGCGTCAAAATCTTGCCG
>JANPLX010000005.1:0-25169 GCA_031422495.1 Polaromonas sp.
CGATTCTGGCTCACTGGTCGAAGTGTCGATGACGATCAGCCCGCGCTTGGCCTTGCTCAAAAGCCCATTTTGACCATTCACGCCGTGCATCACCGCTTCAACCTGCGGCGAGCCCGTGACGCAGATCAACACCGCATCGCAGTTGCCCAAATCAGCCGGCGAATCCATCACCTTCGCCCCCGCAGCCGCCAAATCCGCCACCGCATCACGGTTCCGATTCACACTGACCGAGAGCGAAAACCCCTTGGCCTGAATGTTCTTAGCCATCCCATGCCCCATCATCCCCGAAGCGCCTATGAAGCCGATGTTTTTCATGGTTTGTGTCCTATTACGGGTGGCAGATATAGTATTTGAATCATCATACCAATGATTTGGATAAAACGTCAGACGAAAAAAAGCCCGTTAAATCAAGATTCAACGGGCTTTTTAGTATTTAGATGGGGTGACTGATGGGGTTCGAACCCACGACAACAGGAATCACAATCCTGGACTCTACCAACTGAGCTACAGCCACCGCAAGGCTACGATTATAGCCTGAGTTCGCGTTAATTCACCATCACCAGCTTGCCTTTGACGGCGCGGGAGCTCATGTGAGCGTAGGCTTCTTTGAGTTGAGCCATCGGCATGGTGCTGTCGATGACGGGTTTGATGGTGCCTTTGGCGTACCAGCCGGCCAGCTCTTGCATCATGGCGGCGTTGGCTTTGGGTTCTTTTTTGGCAAAATCGCCCCAGAATACGCCGACGACAGATGCGCCTTTGAGCAGCATGAGGTTGAAAGGTAGCGCTGGAATCGGCCCTGCAGCAAAGCCGACCACCAAATAACGACCGCGCCAGGCGATGCTGCGGAAGGCTGGCTCGGTGTATTCGCCGCCCACGGGGTCGTAAATCACGTCTGGGCCTTTGCCGTCAGTCAGTGCTTTGATACGTTCACGCAGGTTTTCAGTGGCGTAGTTGATGGTTTCATCGGCGCCAATGCTCTTGCACAGGGCGCATTTTTCATCGCTAGAGGCAGCGGCAATCACTTTAGCACCCATGGCTTTGGCGATTTGGATGGCTGAGGTGCCCACGCCGCCTGCTGCGCCCAAAATCAGCACCGTTTCGCCCGCTTTGAGCAGGGCGCGGTCGACCAAGGCGTGGTGAGAGGTGGCGTAAATCATGATGAACGCGGCTGCATCGACATGCGAAAACCCCGCTGGTAGCGGCATGCACAGCGCTGCGGGAGCAAGTGTGTGTGTGCCAAAGCCGCCTGTGCCGCTTAAACAAGCCACGTTTTGACCCACTTTGAGGTGCGTGACGCCGGGACCGACGGCTTCAATCACACCGGCGTATTCAGAGCCGGGGACGAAGGGCAGGGCGGGCTTGTGCTGGTATTTGTTTTGAACGATCAAAATGTCAGGAAAGTTCAAACTGGCAGCTTTGATATTGATTAAAACTTGCCCTTCGGCAGGAACCGGCGTGGGCAGTTCTTTCCAAGTAACAGCGTCAATACCAATTGGGTTTTCACAAAGCCAAGCGTGCATAAAATTTTCCTTCTAAAAATATATTGCCATCATAGTGGTTTGCGAGGTGTTTTTGTCTCAAATTGTCACTATTGAGACCTACAATTACTCGTGCGTAGTATTTGCGCGCTTCAATTACCAAATCCCTAGATATTCATGAAAATTCTGATTTCAAACGACGATGGTTACCAAGCACCTGGATTGGTTGCACTTTACGAAGCGCTCAAAACCATTGCCGATGTTGATGTCGTCGCACCAGAGGTGAACAACAGCGCCAAATCAAACGCGCTGACTCTGCATTCCCCTTTGCATGTAGAAACCGCTGCAAATGGATTCAGGTACGTCAACGGCACGCCAGCCGATTGTGTGCACATTGCTTTGACCGGCTTGCTGGGCTACCGACCAGACATGGTGGTTTCGGGCATCAACAATGGCGCGAACATGGGTGACGACACGATTTACTCGGGCACTGTGGGCGCGGCGATGGAAGGCTATTTGTTTGGCGTTCCGGCGATTGCATTCTCTCAAGTCAAAAAAGGCTGGGAGCATATCGATGCTGCCGCCTTGAAAGCCAAAGAAATTGTGGCGAATTTGATCACTTTGCGCGAGGCCAACCTCAAATCAGCGCCATGGCTACTGAATGTGAATGTGCCGAACCTGCCTTTTGACCAACTCAAAGCGACCAAAGTTTGCCGCTTGGGTGCAAGACATGCCGCAGAAAAAGTGATCACCCAAACGACGCCACACGGTAGAACGATGTATTGGATTGGCGGCGCGGGCCCAGCGAAGGACGATTCGGAAGGAACTGATTTTCATGCTGCGCTGTTGGGTCATGTGACACTGACGCCGCTGAAAACGGATTTGACCAACCATGATGCTTTGGCCGCTTGGACGCAGCAGACGACGCTATTTGCGAAACCATGAACAGCAAACTGGCAGTCAAGCCCAGCTTTCCCGCCAAAATGGATTTGTCGGTGGGCAAAGGTGTGAAAACGCAAGTTTCAAAGCAGTTTGTCACTGTTGTGCCGGCAGCTAAAACGAGCGCCAAAACCAGTATCGGCACGCGATCTTTACCCGCAGCACAAGTGGCACCACAAGGTTTGGGCTTGGATTCCAGCACCTTTCGCACCCGCATGGTGACTAAATTAGCCAACCACGGCATCACGGATCAGCGTGTGTTGAATGCCATGCAAACCACTCTGCGGCATGAATTTGTGGATTCTGCATTAGCCAACCAAGCCTATGAAGACACCAGCTTGCCGATTGGCTGGGGGCAAACGATATCTAAGCCCAACGTCGTGGCGCGGATGATAGAGTTGTTGTTTGAGGGTAAAACCGGACCCTTGGGCCGTGTGCTTGAAATCGGTACAGGTTGTGGCTACCAAGCCGCCGTATTGAGCCACATTGCACAAGAGGTCTATAGCATCGAACGGGTGGCAGGTTTATACGAAAAGGCGCGTGAAAATTTCAGACCATTTCGTATCAAAAATACACATTTGTTATTTGGCGATGGCATGCTGGGCTTCCCCAAAGGCGCGCCGTATACTGGAATCATTGCCGCTGCTGGGGGTGATGCGATTCCGCAGGCTTGGGTAGATCAATTGGCCCTCGGCGGGCGTATCGTTGCACCTGTTACGAAGTCGGCTAAAGGAGCTCCTAGCGAACAATCCTTGGTAGTGATTGACAAAACAGTTACAGGTTTGAAGCGTACTGTTTTGGAGTTAGTGCAATTTGTGCCTTTAAAATCGGGTTTAGCTTGAACTTATTTGTACTTGTTTGTACCAAAATTAAAATTAAAGTTTAAGCTAGAGTGAAATAATTAAGGTTAGGGAAAAGATGATACAAAAGACGCAGACTTTTAAGCGCTTGGCACAAGGTTTAACCTTGGCCGTGTTTTCAACTGTGGCGCTGCAATTAAGCGGTTGCTCTACACCTATGTCACGCGCGCCTGTCGAAGATCGCAGCACAGTGACGCAGGGTACGACGCTTACCCCAAGCAAACCGAGCACGGAGACACCCGTTTTAGCACCCATCGACAGCAAACCACTGCCTAATTTAACGAATTCGCAGTTTGCAGGAAAGCCTGGCTATTACACCGTCAAACCCGGTGACACGGTGATGCAAATCAGTCGCAACACCAACCAAAATTGGCGCGATATTGTCAAATGGAACAATTTAGACAATCCGAATCAAGTTGAAACTGGTCAAGTCTTGCGCGTTGTTCCGCCAGAAGGCAGTGTTGTCAAGCCACCAGTTGTCGCTACACCCGTGACGCCTACACCGCCAGTGCCCACTGCATCTGTGCCATCTGCCACACCTGATGAAGACATTGCTTGGATGTGGCCTAGCAGTGGCTCGTTGATTTCGGGTTACGACGATGTCAAAAGTAAAGGTTTAAAAATCGGTGGCAAGTTGGGCGACCCTGTCTATGCATCGGCTGATGGTCGAGTTGTGTACGCTGGCTCTGCTGTGCGTGGCTATGGTAACTTGGTGATTTTGAAGCACAACGAAACCTACCTCACGGCTTACGCACACAACCAAACCTTGCTGGTTAAAGAAGACCAAACTGTGCGCAAAGGCCAACGCATCGCAGACATGGGCAGCTCTGATTCAGAGCGCGTGATGCTGCATTTTGAAGTACGCCGCAATGGCAAGCCAGTCGATCCCGCCAAGTATTTGCCTGGCCGTTGATTTTTCCAATTTTAATTTCCCTCTAGGAGTTCGTTTGAATAAGATTTACCCAAGCGCGGCAGCCGCGCTTCAAGGCGTCATCAAGGACAACCAATTATTAGCTGTAGGTGGTTTTGGCCTATGCGGCATTCCTGAGGCTTTGATTGATGCGGTGGTAGCCAGTGGCGTACAAAACCTCACAGCCATTTCTAACAATGCCGGTGTCGATGGCTTTGGCTTAGGCAAATTATTAGAAACCCGTCAAATCAAAAAAATGATTTCCAGTTACGTGGGTGAAAACAAAGAATTTGAGCGCCAATATTTAGCAGGCGAGTTGGCTTTGGAGTTCACACCACAAGGAACTTTGGCAGAAAAGCTACGCGCTGGCGGCGCTGGTATTCCAGCTTTCTTTACCAAAACCGGCGTGGGCACGCTGGTGGCAGAAGGCAAAGAGCTGCGAGAATTTGAAGTGGATGGCGTGAAAGAAACCTTTGTGATGGAGCGTGCGTTGAATCCTGATGTGGCTTTGGTCAAAGCGCATGTGGCTGACAAATCAGGCAATCTGCGTTTCAACTTAACTGCCCGCAATTTCAACCCTGCAGCAGCCATGGCCGGCAAGATTTGCATCGTCGAGGTGGAAAAGATCGTTGAAACGGGCGAACTTGCACCCGACGACATTCACTTACCTGGCATCTATGTGCACCGCATTGTGTTGAACGCGACGCCTGAAAAGCGCATTGAAAAACGCACCATCACTGAAACAAAAACTGACAAGGTAGGGGCGTAATCATGGCTTGGACACAAGATCAAATGGCTGCACGTGCAGCGCAAGAGTTGCAAGACGGTTTTTATGTCAACCTCGGCATCGGTATCCCCACGCTGGTGGCAAACTTTGTCCCAAAAGACATTGAAGTCTGGCTGCAATCGGAAAACGGCATGATGGGCATCGGCGCTTTCCCGACCGAAGACCAAGTGGATGCTGACTTGATCAACGCTGGCAAACAAACCGTCACCACCATCAAAGGTTCGTCCATTTTTGGCAGCCACGAAAGCTTTGCCATGATTCGCGGTGGCAAAATCAACCTTAGCATTTTGGGCGCGATGCAGGTGAGCGAAAAAGGTGATTTGGCGAACTGGATGATTCCCGGCAAGATGATCAAAGGCATGGGTGGCGCGATGGATCTGGTCGCTGGCGTCAAGCGCGTGATTGTCTTGATGGAACACGTCGCGAAAAAGAAAGATGGGACGATTGATTTGAAGATTTTGCCAATCTGCACCTTACCACTTACTGGTTTAGGTGTTGTTGACCGCATCATCACCGACTTGGCGGTGATGGACGTGACACCTGCTGGCTTGAAAGTGGTGGAACTGGCTGACGGTGTGACGCTAGAAGAGCTGCAATCTAAAACAGGTGTGAAGCTGATTTAAATTGCTTTTGTAGGCAGTAAATAAGCCTATAATTCACATGTAGCCGGCGTATTTACTGCCTAAGTAGCTATTTAATTTATAGCATTTATTTCGTAGAATTTGTGTCCAAATCAAGCGCACCCCGCTTGATTTGATCTCGCTCTAGCGACTCAAACAGCGCTTTGAAATTCCCCTCCCCAAAGCCTTCGTCTCCCTTGCGTTGAATGAATTCAAAAAACACAGGGCCGAGTTGGGTTTGTGAGAAGATTTGTAGCAGAAGCCTAGGCACGCCGCCTTCGGTCGAGCCATCCATCAAAATCCCTCGCGTTTGTAGTTCAGCGACGGGCTGTCCATGCCCAGGTAAACGACCATCCAGCATGTCGTAATAGCTGTCGCTAGGTGCAGTCATCAGCGGCACGCCAGCCAATGCCAAGCTGTCGACGGTGGCTAGCAAGTCATCACAAATCATCGCGATGTGCTGAATCCCTTCGCCGTTGAACTTCATCAAATATTCTTCGATTTGCCCACCGCCTTGGCGAGATTCTTCGTTCAACGGGATGCGAATTTTGCCGTCTGGTGCAGTCAGCGCTTTTGAAGTCAGTCCTGTGTATTCGCCCTTGATATCGAAAAAACGAATCTCGCGGAAGTTAAATAGTTTGGTATAAAAATCCGCCCAAAACGCCATGCGACCCCGGTAGACGTTGTGCGTCAAATGGTCGATCAGCTTCAGGCCATGGCCAATCGGGTGTTTGTCCACACCGTTAATGAAGTCAAAATCAATGTCGTAAATGGATTTGCCGTCTTCAAATCTGTCAATCAAGTACAGCGGCGCACCGCCAATGCCTTTGATGGCGGGCAAATTCAGCTCCATGGGTCCTGGGTGCAGCTCAATCGGCTGTGCGCCAAGCTCTAACGCGCGGTTGTAAGCATGGTGTGAGTCTTTGACGCGAAACGCCATGCCGCAAGCGCTGGGGCCGTGCTCTGCAGCAAAGTAGCCAGCAACGCTTTTCGGCTCGCGGTTAACGATGAAATTAATCTCGCCCTGGCGGTACAACACCACATCTTTGGAGCGATGTTTAGCTACCAGCGTAAAACCCATACGTTCAAAAATCGGTTCTAACAAGCCAGCAGTGGGGGAAGCGAATTCAACAAACTCAAAACCCATTAACCCCATCGGGTTGTCAAATAAATCAGCCATTTTTCATACTCCATATCTTCCAAAAAATCCAACAAAAAGGTTTCATACCAAGAGGTTTAAAACTTTTTCGGAGGAGCGCAGGGCTTTCCTCGCGTGCTACGTGCGAGATGAATGCCTACGATCAAGAAGGAGATTTGCATGCTGTTTTTAGCGAGATGTTTGTTGAGGTGCTGTTTATGTAAGGGAAATGCCAATCAGTATAGCGCTTGCAGTCAGTTACTGAAAGAACCTAGCCTCAACCTCAAACACATTGTCCCAATAAAACCGCTTACCTGTCAGCAGTGCTTTGAAGCTAGCCAGCACATACAACACAGGAAACAAAACACCCCAGCGCTCGTACTGTCGCACATGCACATGCTCGTGGCTGCGGTAGCGCGTCAACGTGCCATGGTTGCGGCCCAAAATAACGTGACCAATCGTGATGGCTTCAAAGCGACTGGAAATACTGCGTAGTATGGGTGTGCGTGTGTTACCGGCTACCTTCAGCACCCCAAACCGCCGCTTGATAGAAGCACCCAGCCAGTAGGCGATGAGCGCCAAAAGCAGTCCAAACAGCGTCACGGGCAGAACCCACAGGTAGGCGCGTGTGCTGCGATGCCTCATTTAAGGGCGAATATATGCCCAGCCTTCACTATGTAAACGCATCAATTCCACCACGCCAGCGGGCACGTAGCTGATGACGGGGTTCATGTCGGCCTTGGTGAGTTTTTGCACAGTCATGGTATTTTCGCAGGCCACCACTTTGATGCCAGATTTTGTGGCTTCCATCACGCGACTGTTGGTCACGGCGTCGGCTTTGAGCATGCCAATGCCAGGTCCATAAGCCACGATTTCAATATCAACCTTGCTAACGCCCAGCTCCTGCTGTACGTTTTTCGCGTTGTTGAGTGCCAAATTCCACTTACCAACGTCACCGTCGCTGACTTGAAAGACGACTTTGTGTTTGGTTTCTGCCGTTTTTTGAGACGTAGAACTGCAGCCAGCGATGGCTATTGAAAAAACTAAAAAAGCGGTTTTGATAAAGGTCGTGCGGTTCATTTTTGTCATTTTTGTATATCTCCCATGCATAAATATTTAATTTCTAAGTACTCGTCCATCCCGTGCCTTGAGCCTTCACGACCCAGACCAGACTGTTTGACCCCACCGAATGGTACATGTTCTGTAGCGATCACTCCCGCGTTGATGCCGACCATGCCGTATTCCA
This sequence comes from Polaromonas sp., assembly GCA_031422495.1. Taxonomy (GTDB): domain Bacteria; phylum Pseudomonadota; class Gammaproteobacteria; order Burkholderiales; family Burkholderiaceae_C; genus Aalborgiella. Next base: position 7,979 of record JANPLX010000005.1, read on the forward strand.
GCGCCTCCGCCACGCGAAAAATCCGACCTACGTCGCGACTGTAGAAGTAGCTGGCTAGGCCAAACTCGGTGTTGTTGGCGGCGTCGATGGCTTCCTGGTCGGTTTTAAAACGGTAAATCGGCGCTAAGGGGCCAAAGGTTTCTTCGGTAGAACATAGCATGTTAGCCGTGGCATCACCAATCACCGTGGGTTCAAAAAACTGTCCTTGCAGCTTTTTGCCACCGGTGATGAGTTTGCCGCCTTTGGCAAGCGCGTCGTCAATGTGGCGCTGCACTTTGTCTAGTGCAGCTGGCTCAATCAACGGGCCTTGCACCACACCTTCTTCAAAGCCGTTGCCGACTTTCAGGGCTTTGACTTTGGCGGCAAATTTGCTGACAAATGCGTCATACACGCCGTCTTGCACATAGATGCGGTTCGCACACACGCAGGTTTGTCCGGCGTTGCGGTACTTGCTGGCCATCGCGCCTTCGACGGCCGAGTCGATATCCGCATCGTCAAACACGATGAAGGGTGCATTGCCACCCAGTTCTAAAGACAACTTTTTGACCGTAGGCGCGCTTTGTGCCATCAAAATCCTACCCACTTCAGTCGAGCCGGTGAAGCTGATGTGGCTGACGATGGGGCTGTCGCAAAATACTTTGCCAATGGCGATGGAGTTTTTCTCATCGGCTGTCAGCACATTCAGCACCCCAGGCGGCATGCCCGCGCGCGTAGCCAGTTCTGCCACAGCCAATGCGGTCAGCGGCGTCAATTCTGCAGGTTTGATGACGACGGTGCAACCCGCCGCCAGCGCCGGTGCGACTTTGCGGGTAATCATGGCGATGGGGAAGTTCCACGGTGTGATGGCCGCGCATACGCCTATCGGCTGCTTTAGCACCAGCAAGCGGCGGTTGTTGTCAAACTGCGGCAGCACCTCGCCATTGACGCGTTTAGCTTCTTCAGCAAACCATTCCACAAAGCTAGCCCCGTAGGCGACTTCGCCTTTGGCCTCGGCATACGGCTTGCCTTGTTCCGCCGTCAAAATGCGGGCAATGTCGTCTTGGTTGGCCATGATGAGCTGAAACCACTTCAGCAAAATGGCGTGGCGTTCTTTGCCGGTTTTGAGTCGCCAGGTCTTCAAAGCGGTCTGTGCAAATGCTATTGCTTTAGTAGCATCAGAGGCATTTAAATTGCCGGCTGAAGCCAATTTTAGACCTGTAGCGGGGTCAAATATGTCAAAACGACTACTGCTGTCAACCCATTCGCCGTTGATCAAGGCGTCGGTTTTCAGCAAGCTGGGGTCGTTGAGTAAATTGAGGGGAGAAGTTTTCATGTCCATCCCAATATGTTAAGGCAAAGCGGGCTTTTGTGTGGTCAACCATGTGACAAAAGTTGTCAAAGCCACCGCTTCTTCCGCGCGTTCAGGGGTGACGATGTAATACCCACGCTCACCCCGCAATGGGCGGTTGCAGGCGATGACCAGTTCGCCGCGCGCCAGTTCGGTTTCTATCAACAAACGCGGCACCAGTGCCACGCCCATACCTTGTGTGGCTGCGGCGGCCGTCATCGAGAAAAGCTCGTAACGCGGTCCCGCCAGTGCCAGTGGCGCGTCCACGCTTTGTGCCTCAAACCACTGCCGCCAGCCTTCTGAACGGGTGCTTTGCTGCAAAAGAGGGAGCTGGGCGATGGCTTCGGGTTTGAGTTCTAGAGCATCGTTCATCAATTTTGGGCTGCAAACGGGCACGACCTCTTCCATAAGCAGCAGCGTCGCCTTCGTTCCGGCCCAGTTGCGCACTTGCTCGGGCGTACCGGCGTACAAAGCGGCGTCAAACGGCGTTTCCCCAAACATAAAGGGGCGGGTGCGAGTTTCGATGTGGATGGTGATGTCTGGGTGCTGCGCCGCCAAAAGGGGTAAACGCGGAATCAGCCAGCGCGTCGCAAACGTCGGCACCGCCGCCAAATGCACGGCGCTGCCTTGGCCTTGGGTGGACATGGCATCGAGCGTGTCCTGCTCCAAACCCTGCAGCCGGGGCGCAACCTGCTTGGCATACGCCGCGCCGCGCTCGGTCAGCGCCACGCCATGGCGGGTGCGGCGGAATAAATCCATGCCCAAAAACTCTTCCAGCGCCGTGATTTGCCGCGACACTGCGCCCTGCGTCAGCGCCAGCTCTTGGGCAGCGCGGGTGTAGCTTTCGTGGCGGGCGGCGGCGTCAAAGCAGGCTAGGGCTTGTAGTGAGGGGATTTTTCTGCGCATGGTGTGCGTAATATACACAATTATGCTTAAAATGCAAGTAAATTATGCTATATATTTAATAGCTGTTTAGGTAATAAATACGACGGCTTAATGCTAATTTTACTAATTAATTTGAGGTATTTGAATTAATCAATATATGAGTAAATAGGATAACTAAGTGCATAAAAGGCGTTTGCATAGCGTTAATATAGTTGTTGTGATGATTTTTTGTTAAGTAGAAAACCAGTGGCACCCCCCCCAAAGAAGCACTTTCAACAGGCAAGACATGTTCCTGGTGGACCAGTAGTTCACAGCCTAAGAGCGCATGATCAAATATGCGACATCCAAAAGGCAAGGCAATTGATAGATGTTTATGTGACTTTATTGCTTAGCAAAGAGCGATAGTTAAGATGTCTAGCGCCTCATCAAAAATGGCATCTTGAATAGTCAGTGGAAACAAAAACCGTATGACGTTGCCATCAACGCCGCAGGTTAGCAAAATCAAACCCTTTTGAAGTGCTTTGGCTTGTACACGCTTCGTGAACTCCAGATCGGCAGTGCCATCTGGTTTCCTGAATTCGCAGGCCACCATGGCACCTAAGCCGCGAATATCAAAAATTTGAGGTACTTTTTCCCTTAAGCTCTCCAAATGCAGCTTGAGTTTGTCCCCTAATGCTGCACCTCGCTGCGGCAGTTTCTCGTCTTCCATAATATCAATCACAGCATGCGCCGCAGCTACTGCCATCGGGTTACCCGCGTAGGTGCCGCCTAAACCGCCGGGCGCTGGCGCATCCATAATCTCAGACTTGCCTGTCACCGCGGATAGATTCATACCCGCAGCCAATGATTTCGCACAAACCATGATATCTACGTAAACATTGTCTTTCTCAAAATGTGACATTGCAAACAAACGGCCTGTACGCCCAAAGCCAGTTTGTACTTCGTCAGCTATCAGTAAAATACCGTGTTCATCACACAGCTGGCGCAACCAGATCAAAGCTTCTCGTTGAATCACATTGAAGCCACCTTCGCCTTGAACGGGTTCAAAAATAATAGCAGCGACGCGAGACGGTTCGATGTCTGCTTTAAAAATATGGTGAATTCCTTTTTTAACTTCTTCCAAGCTAGCACAGTGGCAAGGGAAGGGCGCGTGATAAATCTCTGCTGGAAAAGGTCCAAAGCCTGCTTTGTAGGGCTGTACTTTGCCAGTCATGGCAACGGCAAACATACTGCGGCCATGGAAGGCGCCTGAAAATGCAATCACGCCGCTACGCTTTGTATAGGAGCGTGCGATTTTGATGGCATTTTCTACAGCCTCAGCGCCAGTTGAGAATAAAGCAGTTTTTTTGGCAAAGTTACCCGGAGTTAGTGTGTTTAATTTTTCAGCTAACGATACATAGCTTTCGTAGGGAATAACCTGATAGCAGGTATGCGTAAAACGCTCAAGCTGTTGGGTCATTGCAGCAATGACTTTGGGGTGTCTGTGTCCAGTGTTCATCACGGCAATGCCACCTGCAAAGTCAATGTAGCGACGGCCTTCTACATCCCATAGTTCACTGTTGCTTGCTTTGTCCGCAAAAAAACTACCCATCACGCCAACGCCGCGCGGCGTGGCGGCTGCTTTACGGGCCATTAATAATTCGTTGGCTGAATGTTTCATGGTCATTACTCCTTAAAATTTCGCCATGACATGACGCGCAACGGTGTAGTCTTCTAGCGCGTACATCGACATGTCTTTGCCATAACCGCTTGATTTCAAACCACCGTGCGGCATTTCGTTGACCAACATGAAATGGGTGTTGATCCAAGTACAGCCATATTGCAAGCGTTTGGCTACTTTCATGGCCAAGCCCACATCTTGAGTCCACACACTAGACGCCAAGCCGTACTCAGAGTCGTTGGCCCAGCCAACAGCTTGTTCAACATCATCAAATCGTGTCACACTAACCACAGGGCCAAAGACCTCGCGCTGTACGATTTCATCATCTTGTCTAGCGCCAGCAATCACGGTAGGTTCGTAAAAATAACCTGGCCCTGCGCCAAACTTGCCACCGGTGGTGATTTCCATGTGGCCCGCCATTTGTGCGCGTTCGACAAAGCTGGCCACGCGGTTGCGTTGACGGTCAGAAATCAGTGGACCAAGCTCTACCCCAGCGTCGACTTGCAAGCCCATCTTGATGGTAGACACGGCGCTGGTCAGATCTGCCACCAGTTTCTCGTAAATACCTTTGCCAGCGTAGATGCGACACGCTGCAGTACAGTCTTGACCCGCGTTGTAAAAACCAAATGTGCGCAAACCATCCACCACTTCAGCCAAATTAGCATCATCTAAAACAATAACAGGTGCTTTTCCTCCCAGCTCCAAATGTGTGCGCTTGAGCGTTGCCGCAGCAGTCTGCAGAATTTTTCTGCCGGTTGCTACGTCACCAGTAACGGAAACCATACGTACCTGTGGATGCTCAACGAGGGGTTGACCCACTGTTGCACCACGTCCGCAGACGATATTAATAACGCCAGGTGGCAAAATCTGTGCAATGATTTTTGCAAACAACAAAGCAGTCAAAGGCGTTTGCTCTGACGGTTTCAAGACGACAGTATTTCCAGCCGCAATGGCGGGCGCTGTTTTCCAAGCTGTCATCAGCATCGGGTAGTTCCAAGGCGCTATGGAGGCCACCACGCCTATAGAATCGCGTCGAATCATGCTGGTGTGACCCGCCAGATATTCACCAGCTACCGTACCCGTCATGCATCGCACAGCGCCTGCAAAATATCGGAAGCAATCGGCAATAGCGGGAATTTCATCATTCAAAGCGCGCTCGTAAGGCTTACCACAATTGAGAGATTCCAATCTCGCAAATTGGGTAGCATTCGCTTCAATTTCATCCGCAATTTTAAGTAGCAGTCTTGAGCGTTCCATCGGTGTGGTTTGCGACCAACCGTCATAAGCTTTTACGGCAGCAGCTACTGCAGTTTGCACTTGCTTGGTTGAAGCCTCATGTACTTGGCATAGTACCGCGCCAGTAGAAGGGTTGAGCACCGCTTCGGGTGCGCCTTCGCCTTTAACAAATTGGTTATCGATCAGTAAGTGTGTTTGAAAATCTTGCGCTAGATCCATAGTTTGAATCTCAGTGTGTCCCATGGCGTGACTCCTTTTGTGAAATTAACGGTTTTGACTGTCTTCATCATGGCGCGTTAACCAGTAAGCGCCGATGATGGGGATAAAAGTAAGCGCGATGATGCATACTGCCACCACATTGGTAACAGGGCGTTGACGCGGGCGTATCAGTTCTTGGTACATCCAAATAGGCAACGTTGTTTGCTGGCCAGCAGTGAAAGTCGTCACAATAACTTCGTCAAAACTTAAAGCAAAAGCGAGCAAACCACCCGCCAGTAGCGCTGAGCCAAGTTGTGGCATTAATATGTAGCGAAAAGTTTGGAACATATTCGCACCTAAATCCATCGATGCTTCTAAAAGCGAGGGGCTGATACGCCGCAACCTTGCCACCGCGTTGTTGTAAACCACAACGACGCAAAAAGTCGCATGACCAATCACAATCGTCCAAAAACTAAATGGAATCTCAAGCGAATGGTAGGCAGACCGTAACGCAATACCAGTGACAACACCAGGTAAAGCAATCGGTAAAATCAAGAGTAGATTGATACTTTCTTTACCAAAGAAATTGCTACGTGACAAAGCACCCGCAGCTAACGTTCCCAGTACCAAGGCAATGGCGGTCGAATACATGGCAACTTCGGCGGATATCAACATCGCTTGCCAGACATCACTTCTCTCTAGCGTTACAGCAAACCATTTTGTCGTTAAGCTTGGCGGTGGAAAAACATACGTTTTATCTTCGCTGCTAAAAGCGTACAAAATAATCAAAGCCAAAGGAACATGCAAAAACAGCACCACAGCCCACGCACTGATGCGCAGTGTTTTTGAAGCGCCTAGCCTACCTGTATTGGCTTTTAACTTGGCGGTTTCAGCGTTGGAATTAGAGTGCATCAAAAGCCCCCTTACGTTTCGCAAACCAAAGGTAAATGGCGATGACTACGATAGGAACGATTGAAAAGGCTGCAGCGAACGGTAAATTGCCTGCGACTCCTTGCTGTCTATAGACAACCTGACCGATATAAATGGTAGAGTTCCCGATTACTTGCGGAATGATGTAATCGCCTAAAGTCAACGAAAAGGTAAAGATAGAACCTGCGGCAATGCCTGGCATAGCAAGCGGCAAAATAATATTTTTGAACGTTTTTTTGGAGCTGGCACCTAAATCAGCTGAAGCTTCTAAATACGAGCCTGGAATTCGCTCTATTGCCGCTTGAATAGGCAATATCATGAAGGGTAGCCACATATAGACAAAGACCAAAAACGTACCCATAGGCGAGAAGCTCAAAGAATTGCCGCCAATCACCGGTGTAGACAGCAAGCCCTCCAGCAGCCACTGCAAGTGCAAGGTGTTCATCAACCAAGAAATGACACCCTCTTTGGCTAGTAATAACTTCCAAGCATATAAACGAACCAAATAGCTGGACCACAAAGGCAGCATCACCGCCACATACAACAGCGCTTTTGTCGAGCCGCGTGCATAACGCGCCATGTAATAGGCAAGTGGCAACGCCAAAGCAACACAAGCGATTGTGACCAACAAAGCCATGCCTACACTGCGCCAGATGACATCTAAATTTGAGGGCGCGAAAAGCTCTATGAAGTTATTGAAGCCAAATTCTTTAACGACTTGGCCTGTGAAATCGTCTAATCTGTAAAAACTATTAGCTAGCAGGCTAAGTAACGAGCCCAAATAAATGACACCAAACCAAAGCAAAGGCGGAATCAAAAGTGCGGCTAACAAAATGCCTTTACGCCGGTAAAGGAAGTTTGAAATGCTGTCCAAAAAGGATATGCTGTTCATATCATCAATATCCGTATCAAGCTGCAAGGCTTTCGTCTATGCGATGAACCGCGTCAGCGCCCCAATAAACTTGTACGGCATCTCCGGTATTTGGAATGCGCACAGATGGGCTGTGCAGCATATCAACAATCATGCCTATTTTTTCAGCAGTTTGTAAGCCATGCAGCTCTACTTGCACTCGCCAAAATGAACCAAAATATTGCTTTGATGCGACTGTAGCTTTGTTAGCCGTAAAGTCATTAGCGCTAATACTGATTCTTTCAGGGCGAATCATGACACCCGAATCAAAACCCAAAGCTTTGGCACTTGCGCCGTGGAAAACATTAGCCGCACCAACAAATTCGGCAACAAAGCGAGTTTTTGGATATGCGTATAGCTCTGTCGGCGTGGCGATTTGCTCTATGCGGCCTTTGTTAAAAATACCAATCCGATCACTCATAGACAAAGCTTCATGCTGGTCGTGGGTGACAAAAATAAAGGTGATACCGAGTTTGCGCTGTAGAAGTTTGAGCTCAGTTTGCATTTGCTCGCGTAGTTTCAAATCGAGAGCGCCCAATGGTTCATCAAGTAACAGAACTTTGGGTTGGCTGATCAAGGCGCGTGCAAGCGCAACGCGCTGTCTCTGACCGCCAGACAGTTGCCCTGGTTTGCGACTGCCAACATCTGGCAGCAAGACCATGTCGAGCAAGCTTTGTGCTTTTTGCGCTCGTGTGTTTTTATCGACGCCTTGAATCATCAAGGCGTAAGCTACGTTTTCAAGCACACTCATGTGCGGAAACAAAGCGTAATCTTGGAAAACTGTATTGACGGGCCGCGCATTCGGCGGACTTTGGCTGACGTCGACTCCTTGAATGCGTATCTTCCCAGAGCTCGGTAACGTGAAGCCGCCTATCATCCGTAAGCAAGTGGTTTTGCCGGAGCCTGATGGCCCTAGGAGAGTGAAAAATTCACCTTCATTGATATCTAAACTAACACGATCTACGGCTAAAACCTCGCGCCCCGCTGTAGAAAATAAACAAGAGACATCATCCAAAGACACGGCTACTGACATTCGTTTACCCGTTTTTTTCTATTTTTACTATTTTTAGCGCTTGAGTAATTCAAATTTTTTTATTCAAATTACCCAAGTTTATTTAACAAATCTAAATCAATTTAAATCGTTTTAGTATCAACGACCACCCAAAACGGCAATGTAGTCAGATACCCACTTGTGGTACGGAATACATTTGTTGTCTTGCGATTTGCACTGCGCGGTAGGAGTACGCCAGAAGGAGATTTTGTCAAAAGAACCAAAGCCTTGACGCTCGCAGCCTGTGTCACCTAGCAAAGCGTTGCCCTTACAAGCGGCGGGTACGGACGGCACAGAGCCAAACCAAGCAGACAAATCACCCTGTAGTTTTGGACTCAATGAATGCTCCATCCACATGTAAGCGCAATTTGGATTTTTTGCTTCAACATGCATCATGGTTGAGTCAGCCCAACCAGTCGCCCCTTCCACTGGCACAACAGTCGCGATAGGCGCTTTCTTTGAACCTAAAATATTCGCTTGGAATTGCCAACTGCTAGAAGCCACGACGCCTTCGTTTGTAAAGTCATCAATCTGCACGAATGCATCATGCCAATATTTGCCTACTAATTTACGCTGACCACGCAACAAATCTAAGGCTGCTTTGTACTGCGCTTCGTTCAGTTCATACGGATCTTTGATGCCTAAGGCTGGGTTTTTCTTCATCAAATACAAAGCTGCATCAGCGATATAAATCGGACCGTCAAACGCTTGAATACGGCCTTTGTTTGATTTGCCGTCAGGTAGCGTTTGTTCTTCAAACACGGTGGCCCAAGATGTGGGCTTCTTGTCGCCAAACACTTTCGTGTTGTACATCAAAACGTTCCAGCCCCATTGGTACGGTACGCCGTAATGGGTATTATTTTCATAGTGCCAAGGTGCTTTTTGTAGACGTGCGTCAACGTTTTTGTAGCTTGGAAGCAAGCTCACATTGATGGGTTGTACCTTTTTACCTCGAATCAAGCGGGTTGAAGCGTCGCCAGAAGCAGTAACCAAATCAAAACCGCCTTCGTTCATCAAAGCAACCATTTCGTCGGATGTGCCAGCCGTCTTGACGTTGACCTTGCAACCCGATTGTTTCTCAAAGCTGGTAACCCAATCGAATTTCTTGTCGGTAGTGCCGCGCTCAATGTATCCAGCCCAGGCAACGATATCGACTTGACCTTCGCCTTTGCCAATGCGTTTGATGGGATCTTTCGCGAGCACAGTGCCAGCAATTGATAGCGCGCCTGCTGTGATGAGCGCAATGTGAGATAACTTCATGACTTGCTCCTGTCTAACTAAATTGAAAGTGGATTTGAAGAACATTTAAAGTTCGCTTTTAGTTCAAAATTTGTTGGATTTTGAGCTAACTTGCGAACTCTAACCGCTATAAATACTTTTATAAAGTTCAATAAAACTAAGACATGCTATCTAAAATATAGATAGTTATGGTTTTCCATGAGTTTTATGTATTGGTAGTGCTTTTAGGATTAGTAAATGCAAAAACATATTACTTTCAAGCAGTTCCGCTATTTTTTAGCGGTTTCAGAGGCCGCCTCGGTGGCTGGTGCATCCCGCATGTTGAACATTGCGCAATCAGCACTGACAAAATCTGTGATGGAGCTCGAAGACACACTTGGGTTGACGCTTTTTGAGCGCACTTCTAAAGGTATGAGTTTGACCCAAGAGGGGCATCGCTTTCAAGTCAGCGCTCGAAAAGTCATCGCTGCTGTTGCAGAAGCAGCATTGATAGACCGTGAAACCAGTGACGATTTGAAGGGGAATCTGACCATCGGTGTTACCAGCCTAGTTGCTGGCTACTATTTAGCTGACTTGTTTGCGCGGTTTCAAAAATCACATCCCTCGGTTCGCTTGATCGTGATTGAAGATCAGCCCTCTTTTCTGGAGCATTTGTTGGTCAATGGTGAGCTCGATTTAGCCATCATGGTGTGTAACGCCTTAGCCGACCCCAGGCCGCTGCAAGTAGAGGTGTTAACCAGCTCATCCAACCGTGTTTGGTTACCGGCCAACCACCCCTTGGCCAAGCACTCCGAAGTAAGCTTAGAAATGTGTGCTGCCTACTCGCATATTGTGCTGGAGGCCGACCGCATTGATACCATGCTGCAAACCATGTGGGGCAAGCATGGCTTGCAACCGGATGTTGTTATGAGTACCACATCACTAGAGGCCGTGCGCTCGCTCGTTGGCGTCGGTGCTGGCATAGCAGTGTTGCCAGACTTCCTGTATCGACCGTGGACGTTAGATGCCGAGCACATTGAAGCCCGCGTTTTGCGAGACATCATCAGCAACATTGATATTGGCTTGGTGTGGCGGCGTGGTACCAATGTGCGCACTGTCGCATTAGAGTTCATCGACATAGCCCGCGAACAATCTCGCACAACGCGAAATCGAAGGGGTATTTAAGTCAATTCGTCGACTGCATACCAGCTTTGTGCCAAAGTCTTCAAACAAGCCAAAATTGTGGAATTCGCTTATTTCTTCTAACCATGCTCCAGCTGACGAAGTAAAAGTACGCCAAAGCTTGAAGTGAAGGAATTTTTCTGCGCATGTTGTGCGTAATATACACAATTATGCTTAAAATGCAAGTGAGTTATGCTATTTATTTAATAGCTGTTTAGTCAATAAATACGACGGCTAACTGCCAATATATACCATTAATTTGAAGTATTTGAATATATCAATTTATGAGTAAATATAATAACTATGTGCGTAAATGTCGTTTGCAAAGGTGAACTGTCGCAGCTACGATAGGCCTTATTGCTGCACAATTAGACAATTCAAAGGAAAAAACTCATGGCAACTACCCCAAAAGCATCGTTCAACTGGCAAGATCCATTCCTACTCGACCAACAGCTCACCGACGACGAGCGCATGATCAAAGAAGCGGCAGCTGCGTATTGCCAAGACAAGCTCTTACCCCGCGTGACCATGGCTTTCCGTGAAGGTACGACAGATGTGGCCATCTTCCGCGAAATGGGCGAGCTCGGTCTGCTTGGCCCCACGATTCCGGAGCAATACGGCGGCCCAGGCTTGAATTACGTGGCCTACGGCGTGATTGCCCGCGAGGTGGAGCGTGTTGATTCCGGCTACCGTTCGATGATGAGCGTGCAAAGCTCCCTGGTCATGGTGCCGATTTTTGAATTTGGCACCGAGGCGCAGCGCCAAAAATTCCTGCCCAAACTAGCGACAGGCGAGTGGATTGGCTGCTTCGGCCTGACCGAGCCCGACCACGGCTCAGACCCCAGCTCCATGGTCACACGCGCACAAAAAGTGGCTGGCGGCTACAAACTCAGCGGCGCAAAAATGTGGATTTCCAACAGCCCGATGGCCGATGTGTTCGTCGTTTGGGCGAAAGAAGTCAGTGAATCCGGCGCCGTCGGCCCGATTCGCGGCTTTGTGCTGGAAAAAGGCATGGCAGGCTTGTCCGCCCCAGCCATCCACGGCAAAGTCGGTTTACGCGCTTCCGTGACTGGCGAAATCGTCATGGACGGCGTGTTTTGCCCTGAAGAAAACGCCTTCCCCGAGGTGCAAGGCCTCAAAGGCCCGTTCACCTGCCTCAACTCCGCCCGCTACGGCATCGCCTGGGGCGCGTTTGGCGCGGCAGAAGATTGCTGGTTTCGCGCCCGCCAGTACGTGATGGATCGCAAACAGTTCGGTCGCCCGCTCGCTGCTAACCAGTTGATTCAAAAGAAGCTCGCCGACATGCAAACCGAAATCGCTCTTGGCCTGCAAGGCTGCCTGCGCTTGGGGCGCATGAAAGAAGAGGGCACAGCGGCGCCAGATTTAACGTCATTGTTAAAGCGCAATTCCTGCGGCAAAGCCCTGGACATCGCCCGCTTGGCGCGTGACATGATGGGCGGCAACGGCATCAGCGACGAATATGGCGTGGCGCGGCATTTGGTCAACCTAGAAGTGGTCAACACCTACGAAGGTACGCACGATATCCATGCGCTGATTTTGGGTAGGGCGCAGACGGGGATCTCAGCGTTTTCGAATTGATTTAAATCCCCCCTAGCCCCCCTTTTTCAAAGTGGGGGACAAATCCCTTTTGATCTTTTAGGAAATCTCGAATGTCGGAATCTTCAAAACCGCAGGGAGCGCTTTCCCACCTCAAAGTCCTCGATTTATCGCGGGTTTTAGCCGGCCCGTGGTGTACCCAAATGCTGGCGGACTTGGGGGCGGATGTCGTCAAAGTTGAGCGTCCCAAGGAAGGCGACGACACAAGGCATTGGGGGCCGCCGTTTTTGAAGGATGCTGAGGGCAATGACACCGATCAAGCCGCGTATTTCACCGCCTGCAACCGCAACAAACGCTCCATCACCATCGACATTGCCAAGGCTGAAGGCCAAGCCTTGATTCGGCAAATGGCTTTGAGCAGCGACATTTTGGTAGAAAACTTCAAGGTCGGCGGCTTGGCCCATTATGGGCTGGACTACGTCAGCCTCAAAGCGCTCAACCCGCGCTTGATTTATTGCTCCATCACCGGTTTCGGGCAAGACGGCCCGTATGCTAAACGGGCAGGGTACGACCTGATGATTCAGGCCATGAGCGGCATGATGAGCATCACCGGTAAGCCCGACAGCGTGCCCGGCGGCGGCCCGCAGCGTGTGGGTGTGGCGTTGACCGATGTGTTCACCGGCGTTTACGCTACATCGGCCATCTTGGCGGCGCTTGAAGTGCGTCACCTTTCGGGCGAAGGGCAGCACATCGACATGGCGCTGTTAGATGTCGGCATGGCGATTTTGGCCAACCAAGCGGGCGGTTTTTTAAACACTGGCAAAGTCCCCCAGCGCATGGGCAACAGCCACCCCAGCTTGGCGCCATACCAAGACTTCCCCACCGCAGACGGCGCGATGCTGCTGGCGATCGGCAACGACGGTCAATTCGCCCGCTTCTGTCACGCCGTAGGCAAGCCAGAATGGTCTGCCGACCCGCGCTTTGCCACCATGGGCGGCAGGAACACCAACCGTGGCGAGCTGATTCCCGCCATGGAAACCGTCACCCGCACCCGTACCACGGCAGAGTGGATCACCCTGTTAGAAGACAAAGCCGTGCCCTGCGGCCCGATCAACGATATTGGGCAGGCGTTTGCGGATGAGCAGGTAAAAGCACGTGGTTTAGAGGTAAAACAGCCTGTAGTCGGCGTATTTGCTGCCAATAGTGCTATCAAAAGTATATCATCCGTGGCAAGCCCGCTGCGCCTTACTGCCACCCCGCCCGTGCTGCTGCGTGCGCCGCCGGGGTTGGGGGAGCATACGGAAGAGGTGTTGAGGGAGATGGGGTTGGGGGCGGATGCCATTGCGGCTTTGCACAAAAATCAGGTTGTCTGAGGTTTAAATCCCCCTCAATCCCCCTTTTTCAAAGTGGGAAGACTAGCGCGAGCGTCACTTTTACCCCGATCCTGTTTTGTTCCCCACTTTGAAAAAGGGGGGGCTAGGGGGGATTTAAACGCTTCATATACCAAAATCTCACCCAACCTCGCTTTGCCAAAGAGGGGATTTAACCGTGGATAATCACCTTATTGATTCAGACAAATAAGGAAGACAGTCATGGGCGCGCAATGGAAAGCAAAAGGCAAAGAACTGGCAGCCAGTGTCAGAGGTAAATTATTCGGCCGTTTGGCCAAAGACATCATGGTCGCCGCCCGCAGCGGCGCTGACCCTGCCTCCAACTCCAAGCTGCGCCTGGTCGTCGAGCAGGCCCGCAAAGTCTCCATGCCCAAAGAAACGCTGGAGCGTGCCATCAAAAAAGGCGCGGGTTTGACGGGTGAAGCGGTTCATTTTGAACATGTTATCTACGAAGGCTTCGCCCCGCACCAGGTCGCTGTCATGGTCGAATGCCTGACCGACAACGTCAAACGCACCGCCCCCGAAATGCGCGTCCTGTTCCGCAAAGGTCAGCTCGGTACATCCGGCTCAGTCTCTTGGGATTTTGACCATTTAGGCATCATCGAAGCCGAGCCGGCCAACAAAGAAGCTGGCGCGAAAGACGCCGATGCCGAAACCGCAGCCATCGAAGCCGGCGCACAAGATTATGAAGCTGGCGATGCAGACTACACCGACGATGAAAGCGGCAAAGTAACCACCACCATCTTCTACTCCGACGCCACCGACCTAGACCTAGTCAGCCGCGCTCTACCTACTCACGGCTTCACCGTCCTGTCCGCCAAACTAGGCTACAAAGCCAAAAACCCTGTAGATCCCTCAACGCTCAGCGCCGAGCAGCTAGAAGAAGTCGAAGCCTTCTTGAGCGCGATTGACGGGAATGATGATGTGCAGAATGTTTATGTGGGGTTGGCTGGTTAAATTTTAAGGAAGAAATTACCGATGAGCACGACACTTATTGCCTTGACCGGTTTCATCGCATGGACGCTAGCGTTGCTCGTCTTGATGGAAGTCATTCGTTCAAAAATGGTTCTGACCAAACAAGTGCGAGCGAATGGGTTTCAACCTGACAACTGCAATCTCTCGCCTTTTATGCAGCGATTGGCGCGTGCCCATGCAAACTGCATCGAGGGTTTGCCCATTTTTGGCGGTTTGATGCTAGTTGCCGTTGTTGCGAACAAATCTTCAGTAACGGACTCCTTGGCTTATGTTTTATTAGGCGCAAGAATTATTCAATCGACCATTCATTTGACCTCTTTGTCTGAACATGCCGTCACCCTGCGATTTACCGCTTTTGCCGTTCAAATAGGAATCGCTGTTTATTGGTGTGTGAAATTACTCGTCGCATAATACTCAATTTGAAGAAATTTCCATGACCGAAACAACGCAAACCACAAAACCCACTCTCCCAGACCACCTTTCCACCGACGCACGCAGTCCATTTCACGTGGCTGCTATTTTTGAGCACGATGTGGGTATCAAATTCAATGACAAAGAACGTTTTGATGTTGAGGAATACTGCATCAGCGAGGGGTGGATCAAGGTGCCTGTGGGTAAGAAGGTGGACCGCAAGGGCTACCCGCTGACGGTGAAGCTGAAGGGCGTGGTTGAGGCGTTTTATAAATAAACACTGACCGTCCTGGGTGGCATGGCAATTTGCTATCAGTTTAATAATTTGATATCATTAGGTGTAAATTCTTTGGAGGTGCACCTATGTCAGCAGTTACTGTCAGAAATATTCCTGAGGAAACGCATCGCGCTTTGAAGCTGCGAGCGGCGCAGCATGGTCGCAGCACTGAGGCGGAGATTCGCTACATACTTGAAGTTGCGGTTCGCCCCAAGGTTGGAATCGGCTCTACATTGGCAGCTTTCGCATCTGAGATTGGCCATGTTGATTTTGATAGCGATATAAATTTTCAGCGCGATAGGACGCCAGTGAGGTCGGTGAGTTTTGAATGATTATTCTTGACACCAACGTCATTTCTGAGCCTTTCAAGCCTAAACCCGACCCAACAGTGATGCGCTGGCTCGATGCCCAAGAGCCGCAAACGCTTTACATCACAACCGTTAGCATGGCGGAAATGCTGGCTGGCGTGCACAAAATGCCAGAAGGGCGTCGACGCGCTGACCTGCACCAATTGGTTGAAAACAAAATTCAATCTGTTTTTGAAAACCGCATTCTTGCGTTTGACATGCCAGCGGTGGAGGCTTTTGGACGAGTCAACGCAGACGCATGTGCAGTTGGAAACACAATTGCATTTGCAGATTGCGCTATCGCTTCAATTGCTTCTGCGCATGGATTTATTTTGGCAACCAGAAATGTTCGTGATTTCAAAGGTACGGGTGTGGAAATTTTCAACCCTTGGGGCGCAGAACCAACATTATGATGTCGCTAAGCACTTGAGTGCATAGAAAAACAAAGCCCGACTCACAGCCTAATTGGTGACAAACTTATAATGTCACAGCTACAAAAATTGCAATCCAATCCCCTATTTAGATACCCACATGACTTCACCAGCCGCAACGCCCAAATTCTCCGTCGCCGACATCCGCAAGACCTTCCTCGACTTTTACGCCGCCAAAGGGCACACCGTCGTGCCGTCAAGCTCTTTGGTGCCGGGCAACGACCCGACGCTGATGTTCACCAACTCGGGCATGGTGCAGTTCAAAGACGTGTTTTTGGGGCTGGACAAGCGCCCTTACGTGCGTGCGGCCAGTGTGCAAGCCTGTTTGCGTGCAGGCGGCAAGCACAATGACTTGGAAAACGTGGGCTACACGGCGCGCCACCATACTTTCTTTGAAATGATGGGCAACTGGAGTTTTGGCGACTATTTCAAGCGCGATTCCATCAAGTGGGGCTGGGAGCTGTTGACCAAGGTCTACGGCCTGCCTCCTGAGAAGCTGTTGGCCACGGTCTATATTGACGACCAAGAAGCCTACGACATTTGGCATGACGAGATTGGCCTGCCGACCGACCGTATTGTCCGCATCGGCGACAACAAAGGCAAAAAATACGCGTCTGACAACTTTTGGATGATGGCTGATACGGGGCCTTGCGGCCCTTGCAGCGAGATTTTTTACGACCACGGTGCGCACATTCCGGGCGGCCCGCCAGGCAGCCCGGACGAAGACGGCGACCGTTTTATCGAGAGTTGGAACCACGTGTTCATGCAGTTTGACATGCAGGCCGATGGTTCGCTTGTCAAATTGCCCGCACCGTGCGTGGACACCGGTATGGGGCTGGAGCGCCTGGCTGCGATTTTGCAACACGTGCACAGCAACTACGAAATTGATATTTTCGACGCGTTGATCAAAGCCGCCGCGCGTGAAACCGGCTGTACTGACATGCAAAACAAGAGCCTGCGCGTGATTGCCGACCATATCCGCGCGACCGCGTTTTTGGTGAGCGACGGCGTGGTGCCCAGCAACGAAGGGCGCGGCTACGTGCAGCGCCGCATCGTCCGCCGCGCCATCCGCCACGGCTACCAGCTGGGCAAAAAGACCCCGTTTTTCCACAAACTGGTGGCGGACTTGGTCAGCGTCATGGGCGAGGCCTACCCCAACATGGCGAAACAGCAGCAGCGCATCACCGAGGTGCTGAAACAAGAAG
>JANPLX010000006.1:0-6418 GCA_031422495.1 Polaromonas sp.
GCTGTTTTGGGGCCAACCTTGGTAACACCGGGCACGTTGTCAACAGCATCACCGACCAGAGTTTGAAAATCCACCATCAGCTCGGGTGGCACGCCGAACTCTGCCGTAACCCCAGCCACATCGCGGCGTTTGCCGTTCATGGTGTCGATGATGGTGATGTGTTGATTCACTAACTGGCTCAGATCTTTGTCACCACTCGAGACGATGACCTCAATGCCCTGCCCCGCCGCCATCACCGCCAGTGTGCCGATCACGTCATCGGCTTCTACGCCTGGTACGACCAGCACTGGCCAGCCCATCAAACGGCAAACCTCATGAACAGGCTCGATTTGACTCCGTAAATCATCCGGCATGGGACTGCGGGTGGCTTTGTAGGCGGGATACAGAGCATCGCGGAAAGTTGGGCCTTTGGCGTCGAAGACGCAGACGGCGTAGTCTGCGGGCTGCTCTTTGCGCAAAGCCTGCATCATGTTGACGATGCCGCGAATCGCCCCAGTAGCCGGGCTGGTGGGGTCGCCCGCCACGGCGCGCAGGTCGGGCATGGCGTGGAAAGCGCGGTAGAGGTAGCTGGAGCCGTCTACCAAAAGGAGAGTTTTAGTCATGGAACGTTGTTTTGTAGCTGATTTTTTGCTGGAATCTACGTAGAAATTAGCCTTGATTGTGCATTGCCTACAATCAGGGGGCAAATTTACGCGTTTTCAAAACCCTTATTCCAACCCTTTCGGTCTCAATACAATAATTTAAGCTCGTTTTTCATGGCTGTTTACACCGAAATTTCAACAAATGAAGCTGGCGAATTACTCCGCCAACTGGGTCTTGGCCAACTGACAAAGCTTGAAGGCTGCTCTGGCGGTATTGAAAACACCAATTATTTTGCGACTTCTGATGTAAGTGAGCACGTACTCACAGTATTTGAACGCCTAAGTTTTGAACAACTGCCGTATTACCTGTATTTGATGAAGCACTTGGCCGCCAAGGGCATCCCAGTGCCCGACCCTGCGCCAGACGCCGTTGGCAATATACTGCACAGCCTGCAGGGCAAGCCCGCCTGCATGGTCAACAAGCTGCGCGGCAAAAGCGAACTGGCCCCCACACCAGCTCACTGCGCCCAAGTGGGCGAGATGCTGGCCCGCATGCACTTGGCTGGCAAAGATTACGAACGAATGCAACCCAATTTACGTGCCCTGCCGTGGTGGAACGAGACCGTACCCGTCGTTTTGCCTTTTTTAACCGAATCTCAACGCAACTTGCTCGTCAGCGAGATGGCGTTTCAAAACCACATCGCCGCCAGCTCAGCTTATGCTGCATTGCCACGAGGCCCGATTCATGCAGACTTGTTTCGCGACAATGTGATGTTTGAAGAGGGAAAGCTGACAGGATTTTTTGATTTTTACTTTGCTGGAAATGACTGCTGGTTGTTTGATTTGGCTGTTTCACTCAATGACTGGTGCACTATGCATGGAAATAAATCTCTAGCCGGTGTATATATTTTTTCAAACGCTATTGAATTTATAGCAAATTATGAGAAAATTCGACCTCTAACTGCTGCTGAACGACAACTCCTCCCCGCAATGCAACGTGCTGCGGCACTGCGGTTTTGGATTTCTCGGCTGTGGGACTTTCACCTGCCGCGCGAGGCCAGCATGCTCAAAGCGCATGATCCTGAACACTTTGAACGGGTGCTGCAACAGCGCATCTGGCACCCTTACCATTTAACTTAAAAAATTCATGTCTCTGCCAACTTCACCTCCTCCTTCTGCTTCTTCACTGTCCGCAGCTATTTCTCTCAATGTTGTCCCTGCTCGCACTGGCATGGCATGGGTGAAACTAGGCATCAAAACGTTTTTTAAGCAACCCTTGGCGATGGGTGGCTTGTTTTTCATGTTCATGGCCTTGATTTCAGTGGTATCGCAAGTGCCCTACCTTGGCAGCGCGGTAGCTTTGATGGTTTTGCCTGCAACGACGGTGGGTTTGATGGCTGCAACGCAAGTGGCAAACGGTGGCAAGTTCCCCATGCCTTTGGTACTGTTCACCGCTTTTCGTGCGGGTAGCAACAAAACACGCGCCATATTGGTACTGGGTGCGCTGTATGCGTTCGGTTTTTTATTGGTTTTGGGCGTCTCAGCACTGTTTGACGACGGACAGTTAGCCAGCATTTATTTGTCGGGTAGTCCTCTGAGCAAAGAGGCGATGACTTCGCCCGACTTGAAAATGGCAGCGTGGGCAGCCATGATCTTGTATTTGCCACTGTCTATGGCTTTTTGGCATGCGCCAGCACTGGTGCATTGGCACAATGTGCCGCCGCTCAAAGCATTGTTTTTCAGTTTGGTAGCTTGCATCAAAAACTTTGGTGCGATGACCGTTTATTTCTTCATGTGGCTCGCTGTCTTTAGTTTTGGTGGCCTGATATTGACCTTGATTGCCATCGGTACAGGCTCAGAATCAGCTGTAGGATTTCTGATGCTACCGGCTGCCATGCTGATGGCAGCCATGTTTTTTTGCTCAATATTTTTCACCTATAAAGACAGTTTTATTACTGAAAATAATCTTCTAGACGGCGTAATTAAAGAATAGTTTGCTATTATTTTTTCTTGTATTTAACAATAGCTTTAGCTAAATCCTCGTACTCTTCACAGGCTTTACTACCGCATAAAGTTTCTAAAATTGCCAAATGTTTTTCAGCTTTGGCAGGTTTTTTGTCCATCAAATACGCTTCGCCAATATATTCATGTGCGCCCTTATGTTTAGGGTCTAATTTAAGAGCAATACGGTAGTTTTCAAAAGCCTTTGGCAAATTGGGTATAGCTTGTTTTCTAAAGCTATATGCCAACAAATTAAAGGCATCAGGATTCGTTGGCTCTAGCAAGACAGCTTTTTCTAAATATCCAATGGCAGTTTGCCATTCGTTCGCAGTTACTGCTTTACGACCTGCTTGCAATGGAGAATCTTGGTTAGATGGCAGCTCCTCGGTGTTTGTGTCTCGCGTTTGAGGGAAATCACGAGCATAAGCTGCTTGCGTAGCAAACACTAAGATAAGTATGATGTAAATGTTGATTTTCAAATTCATTATTCAAATAATTTTAACAATCAAATCAGAGGTTTTTATGACATGTTGATGACAGAAAAAACGGTAACTCACCCAAATCGTAGACATGCCTTAACCATGCTTGCAAGCTTGGGCGGTGCTTTTTCATCAGGTTGCACCATCAATTCAGACTATAACTATACGGATACTGACTCGCCGCGCTTTGATGCTGCGCTAAATCGCCCTGCCCGTGTGGCTTGGGTGTTCAGCTCAGGCGGCCCACGTGGTTTTGTTCACGTCGGCGTGATCAAAGCACTGGAGGAATTGGGGCTCAAGCCAGACTTGATCGTTGGCGGATCGGTGGGTGCTTTGGTGGGCGCACTCTATGCCAGTGGCGTACGCTCGACCAAGTTAGAAGCCTTGGCATTGGATTTGGGCTTGCTTGAAATTGGTCGCTGGGCGATGCTGGGCGAAGGAAAATTCGACGGTGCACCGATAGCGGAGCAAGTGACTGAGCAAATCATGGCACAAACTGGGCAACAAACCATTGAAAAACTGCCCATTCGATTTGCCGCTGTTGCCATAGAAAAAATCAGCCGCAAGCCGATGATCTTTAACGCTGGACATGCCGGCTTGGCGGTGCAGGCGAGCAGCGCGATTGAAGGCATATTCACCCCCGTACGCATACGTGGCGTGCAGTTTGCAGATGCAGACTTGGTGCTACCCATGCCTGTGCGCCTAGCACGCGCCATGGGCGCCGTCAAAGTGCTAGCTATTGACGCCTCCGCCCATGAAGACAAAGCCCCCGCAGGCGCTATGCGTTTCAGAGAAGGCGATTTACGCAAACGCGCGTTGACGTTGCCAGATACGCTGGCAGCAGACATAAGTTTGCAGCCTGATTTTGGCTACTACGTCAACGCCAGTAAGGCATACAGACTACGCTGCATCAACGCTGGCTATGAGCAAACTATGGCCAAAGCGCAGGTTTTGAAGGCGCTACATGCCTAAATCGGAGTCAATTTCGCCACACTCAACGCCAGCCACTTCACCCCATGGCGCGGGAAGTTGACTTGCGCTTTGGCATCGTCGCCCAAACCTTCCAGCGTCAGCAACTTGCCTTCGCCAAATTTGGGATGAAACACTTGCATGCCGGCACGCAAGCCATGCGCAGGCTCAGCTTTTTGTTGTGGCACTACAGGACTGGCAAAGCGCTCCAAATTACCCGAATTTGACCCTAAAAATTGACCCCTAGCCGTCGTGTTATATGCCTGATAAGCTCCTGAATTAATAGCAGAATTGAAACCAGAACCGAAGCTGGATGTTTTAGGGCTGATCCATTTCAAAGCGTCTTCAGGCAGTTCGTCAAAAAACCGGCTCTTCAAGTTGTAGCGGGTTTGACCATGCAACATGCGGGTTTGCGAATGGCTGAGGTACAACCGCTTGCGGGCGCGGGTGATGGCGACGTACATCAGGCGGCGCTCTTCCTCGAGGCCGCCTATGTCTGACATGGAGTTTTCGTGCGGAAACAGCCCTTCTTCCATGCCGCCTATGAACACGCAGTCAAATTCCAGCCCTTTGGACGCATGTACTGTCATCAGCTGAATCGCGTCTTGTCCCGCTTGGGCTTGGTTGTCGCCCGATTCGAGTGCGGCATGTGTGAGAAATGCGTTGAGCGGTGACATGGTTTCGCCGGTGGCAAATTCTGCATCTAGCGCTTTGTCTGCCTCGGCTGGAACAGAAAAATCGATCCCTTGACTAGCTGGGCTTTGCGTCAAATTTTTCGCTGAGTCTTTGTCAGCATCCTCTGTAGGCATCGCCACCGCGCTGCGTCCAAAGCCTTCAATGGTGACGAAGCTTTCCGCCGCATTCACCAATTCTTCCAAGTTTTCAATGCGATCTGCGCCTTCGCGGTCAGCTTTGTAATGTTCGATCAAACCGCTGTGGTCTAGCAGCAGTTCGATGATTTCACGCAGGGTTGCACCCTGGGTTTTCTCCCGCAACACATCAATTTTGGCGACAAACGCGCCGATGTTGATGCCGGCTTTGCCGCCGATCAAGCTCACCGCATCGCACAGCGAGCAACCCGCTGTCTTAGCAGCGTCTTGCAGCTGCTCGATGCTGCGTGCGCCTATGCCGCGTGGTGGGAAATTCACCACACGTAAGAAGCTGGTGTCGTCCAGCGGATTTTCTAAAAGCCGCAGATATGCCAGCGCATGCTTGATCTCGGCACGCTCGAAAAAGCGCAGCCCGCCGTACACGCGGTACGGCATGGACGCGTTGAAAAGCGCGGTTTCTATGACGCGGCTTTGGGCGTTGCTGCGGTACAGCACAGCGACTTCCTTTTTCAGAAAGCTGTTGTCTGGGTTATCGCCTTTGGTGAGCTGCTTCATCTCATCCACCATCCAGGCCGCTTCCGCATAGTCGCTGGTCGACTCCACCACCCGCACCGGCTCGCCCGGGCCCTGGCTGGTGCGCAGGTTTTTGCCGAGTCGCTTGCTGTTGTGGCTGATCAGTTCATTTGCAGAATCCAAAATATTGCTGCCGCTGCGATAATTTTCTTCCAGTTTGATTTGGTGTTCCACCTTGAATTCACGCACAAAATCCGCCATGTTGCCCACGCGTGCGCCGCGAAAGGCGTAAATGCTCTGGTCGTCGTCGCCCACCGCCATCACGTTGCCCGTGGGTTTGAAGTCTGCGCCCAGCGCGGTATTCAAGGTGTTGCTGCCACCCGCCAGCATCTTGATCCAGGCGTATTGCAAGCGATTTGTGTCTTGAAACTCGTCGATCAAGATATGCCGGAAGCGGCGCTGGTAGTGCTCGCGTACAGGGTCGTTGTCGCGCAGCAGTTCGTAGCTGCGCAGCATCAGCTCACCAAAATCGACCACGCCTTCGCGCTGGCATTGCTCTTCGTACAGGGCATACAGCTCGATCTTTTTGCGGGTATCCGGGTCTTTAGCGTCTACATCACGCGGGCGCTGGCCGTCTTCTTTGCAGCCGGCAATGAACCACATCAGCTGCTTGGGTGGGTAGCGCTCGTCGTCCACTTTGAACTGTTTGCACAACCGCTTGATGGCGCTGAGCTGGTCTTGCACATCCAAAATCTGGAAGCTCTGCGGTAAATTCGCCAGCTTGTAGTGGGTGCGCAGCAGACGGTTGCACAGGCCGTGGAAGGTACCGATCCACATACCGCGCACGTTGACAGGTAGCATCGCGGTGAGCCGCGTCATCATCTCTTTGGCGGCTTTGTTGGTGAAGGTCACCGCCATCACGCCACCGGGGGTGATCTGGCCGGTTTGTAGCAACCAAGCGATCCGGGTGGTCAATACCCGCGTTTTGCCCGAGCCTGCTCCCGCCAAAATCAAGGCGTGACCGTTTGGCAAGGTGACGGCAGCC
>JANPLX010000007.1:0-38055 GCA_031422495.1 Polaromonas sp.
GGCGTCGTCCAGCGTCTGGCCGCTTTGCAGGACGACAAAGAGGGGCATGTAGCTCTCGCGGCCCAGGTATTCGAGGTCGACGACCATGGAATCCATCACTTCGGGCAGGGCTTCGACCGCGCTGTACAGCTCGCTGGTGCCCATGCGCAGGCCGTGGCGGTTGATGGTGGCGTCACTGCGGCCGTAGATGATGCAGCTGCCGTCCAACCCGACTTTGAGCCAGTCGCCATGCCGCCAGACGTTGGGGTAGGTGTCGAAGTAGCTTGATATATAACGTTTTTTCTCCGCATCGCCCCAAAAATACAGCGGCATGGACGGGATGGGCTGGGTGCACACCAGCTCGCCCACTTCGTTGATGACGGGCTCGCCGGCCTCGTTCCACGCCTCGACAGCGCAGCCCAGCTCGCGGCATTGCATTTCGCCGGCTTTCATGGGTAATTCGCGGTTGCCGCCTATGAAAGCGCCGGCAAAGTCGGTGCCACCCGAGATGTTTGACCAGTAGATATTCGGTGTGCCCAGCTTTTTAAATTGCACTGTTCCCCAGTTTTGCGTATCTGCTGACAGCGGCGAACCTGTTGTGCCTAGTGCTCTTATGTTTGACAAATTGCCAGCTGGGTCGTCAATTTTGGACAAATCAATCCCCGCCTTTTGGCAATTCGCAAAAAACGCCGCTCCTGCGCCAAAGTAGGTCACGCCCAGCTCGGCGGCGAAGCGCCATAGGGTGGTGTAATCGGGGGCGATTTTGTTGCCAGTCGCATCCACGGAGTTACCACCCGGGCTGCCGTCAAAAATGCAGCAAGTCGTGCCGTTTAGCAGCCCGCTCATCTGCGCGTTCCACATCACCCAGCCGGTCGAGCTGTACCAGTGGTAGCGTTCGCCTAGGTTGTTGGGTGAGTAGCTGCAGCCCACGTCATTGTGCAGCACCTTGCCCGCCATGCCCACAATGACCGTGCCGCCGTGGCCGTGAACAATCGGTTTGGGCAGCCCCGTTGTGCCGCTAGAGTAGACAATCCACAGCGGGTGGTCAAACGGCAGCCAAAGTGGCTCAAAAGCAGCAGTTTTAGCATCATTTTTAGATGTAGCCGGCGTATAATATGCCTGAGTAGCTATTATATTTATAGCATTCTTTGTAGCTTGTATATACGGTTGCAGCGTTCCTAAATTGTCTTGCAAGATCACATGCTGCACGCTAGGTAGGGCGGCGCACAGCTCGGCGACCACAGCTAGGCGGTCATAGTCTTTGCCGCCAAAGGTCACGCCGTCGCAGGCAATCAGCACTTTGGGTTCGATTTGCTTGAAGCGGTCTAAAACCGCGTTGGTCCCCATATCCGGCGCGCAAATGCTCCACACGCCGCCTATGCTCACCGTCGCTAAAAACGCCACCATTGCCTCAGGAATATTCGGCAAATAGGCTGCCACCCTGTCCCCCGGCTGCACGCCCTGCGCTTGCAGGTGCAGGGCGAGGGAGGCGACTTGCTGTTTCAGCTGCGGCCAAGTCATCTCCTTGGCAGCTTGTTTGCCCAAGCTTTTCTCGTTGTGGCTAATAATCGCTGGGAAACCCGCCTTGTCAGCAGCTTCTACATGCCTGAAGACCTGCTGCGCGTAGTTAAACGTCGCGCCAGTGAACCAGGTCACGTCAATCATCCGCCCAGAGGCGCTACGATCACACACAGCGGAGTAGGGTTTGGAGGAGCGCAGGTCAAAATAATCCCAAATACTTTGCCAAAACGCGTCCAAATCAGTGATAGACCACTGCCAAAGCGCGTCGTAAGAGTCAAACTTTAAGCCGCGTTTTTCATGTAGCCAGCGCTGGTATAGGGTGATTTGGGGTAGGAAAGGGGCTTTTTTGGCTGATTGCATAGACTCTATATTGCCATGAAAAACCAGCAACTTAGGGAAAACACAGTGAACTTTTTGCAGGATTTGCCTACAAAATGGTTTAAATAACCTACAACCCTCAATGGAGATTCTTATGAAAAAGTCACTCGTTAACTTCACCAAAATCGCTTGTATCGCCTCTGCCGTCGTCCTTTTGGGCGCATGCGCGCAGAAAACGATGACTTCATCCATGATGGACTCAAAAAGCCCGATGTCGTTCTTTTTAACCAGTGAAAACGCTGGCAAAGGCGCTGATTTCGGTGGTTTGGCGGGGGCAGATGCTTATTGCAACAAGTTGGCGACCGCAGCGGGCGCTGGTGGTAAAAATTGGCGCGCATATCTCAGCGCCACGGGAGTTGCACCCGTATACGACCCGAGCACATACCGAAGCACTACAGGCGCTGCACCCGTCAATGCACGTGACCGCATTGGCAAAGGCCCATGGGTCAATGCCAAAGGCGTGGTGGTGGCAACCAGTGTGGACGATTTGCACAGCGCGAACAATAAGTTGAGTAAAGCTAACTCGCTGTCCGAAAAAGGCGAAGTGATCAGTGGTCGTGGCGATCCCGTGAATTTGCACGATATTTTGACCGGCTCGGGTGAAGATGGCCGCGTTGACGCTGCTGCGGCAGCGAAAGGTGACACGACGTGCGGCAATTGGACATTGAGTGGCGCAGGCTCTGCCATCGTTGGGCATCATGACCGCATCGGTTTGAACGATTTAGCGCCTGCTAAATCTTGGAACGCATCACACGGCACGCGTGGCTGCGACATGGCATCACTCAAAGCAACCGGTGGCGGTGGTTTGATGTATTGTTTTGCAGCAAATTGAGTTTCAACACTGGGGATACTTCCCGAATCATTGAAATGGCTTGGGAAGACCGAACACCGTTTGAGGCAATTGAGCGTACCTACGGGCTAAACGAGTCTGCGGTGATTCATTTCATGCGGGCTAATTTGAAAGCCAGCTCCTTCAGAATGTGGCGCAAGCGTGTTACCGGCCGCACAACCAAACACGCGGCGCTGCGGCCAGAAGGGGTTAAGCGGGCTTATTGTCCGACGCAATATAAGCGGATGTAGGCAGGACTTCGATTTTGGTTTCAACTTTTGCAGTTGGCATGGGATGGCACATTTTTTCGCCATCCCACGCTTGACCGCACCAGCACTGTCCCTCGGCATTGATCATGCAGTGCCCTGTGCCGCAGCAGCGTTCATCTTCTTTTTCCATCTCAAAGTCCTCATTTTCAGCAAACATTTACAGCGCGTGTTTTTAGCTAAGATGGTTAAATGACAAAACCATTTAATCTAGCCGATTCTTTTAAGACAATTATCCCGCCAATCGTGAAGTGGTTGGGTTATGGGGGCTTGTTGCCGTTCGTGGCTTTGGCTGTTGCCGCGTGGGTTGATAGCAGTAACAGCTTGTGGCGCAACGCGCTTTTAGCTTACGGCGCAGTGATTTTAAGTTTTGTGGGCGCTTTGCATTGGGGTTTTGCGATGAGTCTGAGCGGTATTAGCACGAAACAGCAGACGCTTAGCTTTGTATGGAGCGTTGTGCCTGCTTTGATGGCTTGGCTCGCGCTTTTGATGACATCAAAATATGCCATCGCTATGCTGGTTGCGGGTTTTTTAACTCATTTTTGGCAAGATCGACGGTTGGTCCAAGTCGCAAACTTGCCTGTCTGGTATTTGCCGTTGCGTATGAGGCTAACTTTAGTTGCCTGCATTGCGCTTTTGTCTAGCTACCTCTCATAGCGTGAGGCTGTTGGAAACATCTGCTGCAGTGCTTGCGTCACCAAAAGTAAACGCGGATCTAAGTCGTTGGCATCGTCTGTAGTGTCGTTGATGCAAAAGAAGTCGAGCGAACCTTCGGCAGCTACGAAGTGGTTTAGCTGGGCTGCGTTTTGCACATCGCCCGTTGAGAGATAGATGTGCGAGAAATCGCGCAACTCAGCTTTACCATTTTCGAGTGCCCAGCGCAGTACAAAATCAGAGACAATAGTGGGCTTGTCCCAAGCGCGAAAGACTGTTGAGCGGACGGATTCGAACAAATCTGCAGCTTCAGTCTCTAACATCAGCAACACCGATTTCAGCATTGGCCTAGGAGAATGCGCAAAAGTGCGTTTGATATGCGCTTGCCTTTTTCCGTGTTTTTTTAACCATTGGATCGACAAGCGACATGCGTTTTCAAGTGCAGTAGCTTCTGGCTGTAAAGCCTCGCCCAGCACGAGCGCATCGTCTGACCAGCCAACATAAATGCCATCATCATGAAACCAGTGATTCAAATCGACAGGTGAACCGAAGAAAACATCGTCGTTGAGATAAAAGTAGCGCTCAGACAGGTTGGGGATATGATGAATGTAGGACTCAATATTGGCAGAATCAAACGTGGGCAGTCTGTCTGCTGGTATCAAATCTTTGTGATCTATAACAGTGATTTGTGTTGATGCTTTTAGCCAAGTTGGCTTTTGCGCATCAGTGACGATGTAAACGTGCCCGCAATCGGGGAAATAGCGCTCCAGCGCGCGCAGGCTGTAGCGTAGCTCGTCGTTGTCCCGATAACGCCCTTCTACATTGCCGTACTTGGCAATGTGGCTGCGGTTTTCGATAGTCAACAAGTCAAGAGAGGTTTGTCGCTTTTGTCGCCAAACGGGGTCGTTTCCGTCTACCCACAAGTAAACAATGTCGATTTTTTCAGTGGTGAGCATGCGATGTGAATAAACTTTTACATAGTAACCGCACAGAAACTAGTATTTCCCCTAGTGCAAGTACATATAAAAAAGGCAGATACTTCGTTTTCTTGTTGAACTAAATAGCTTCTCAGCGAATTATTTCACAGGTTGCTTCTCAAAAACGTTACCTGAAAGGGTGGCTCACTTTATTTAACGGAGAAATCAAATGCAATTTAAACGTCACTTAACGGCTTTCGCTTTAACGATGGGTGCGGTTTCCGCATTTGCGCAAACTGTGGGCGTGAGCTGGTCGAACTTTCAGGAAGAGCGCTGGAAAACCGACGAAGCTGCAATCAAAGCGCAGTTAGCAAAATCCGGTGCAACCTATATCAGCGCAGATGCGGGCGGTTCTGCTGAAAAGCAGCTGGCTGATATCGACAGCCTGATTTCAAAAGGTGCGAAAGCTTTGATCATTTTGGCGATGGACAAAGATGCTATTTTGCCAGCGATCAACAAAGCCAACGCACAGAAAATTCCAGTGGTTGCTTATGACCGCTTGATCGAAGCGCCAGGCGTGTTTTACATCACGTTCGACAACGTGGAAGTGGGCCGTATGCAAGCGCGTGCTATTTTGGCTGCTAAGCCAAAGGGTAATTACGTGATGATCAAAGGTTCACCAACGGATCCGAATGCAAACTTCTTACGTGGTGGGCAGCAAGAAGTTATTGATGCGGCTGTGAAGCGCGGCGATATCAAGATTGTTGGCGAAGAGTACACCGATGGCTGGAAGCCTGAAGTTGCTCAAAAGAACATGGAGCAAATCATCACTAAAAACGCGGGCAAGATTGATGCGGTTGTTGCATCAAACGATGGCATGGCCGGTGGTGTTGTTGCTGCGCTGACTGCTAAGGGCATCAAAGGTGTACCAGTTTCTGGACAAGATGGTGATCATGCGGCTTTAAACCGTGTTGCTATGGGCTCACAGACAGTGTCAGTTTGGAAAGACTCTCGTGACTTAGGTCGTGAGGCTGCTGCTGCTGCTGTTGCGCTGGCCGCTGGCAAAAAAGTTGAAGGTGCTGCAACATGGAGCGGTGGTACGAAGAAAGTTGCTTTGCAAGCGTCGTTCCTCAAGCCCATAGCTATCTCGGCAGCCAATCTAGATTTGGTTGTCAAAGCCGGCTGGATCAAGCAAGACGTGCTTTGCAAGGGCGTCGACAAAGCCACTGCACCAGCTGCTTGCAAATAAGTACAGTTAAAACAGCCCTAGCTTTTAAGCAAGATTTTTTAAGAGCTATTCAAGAGTTATTGAAGAGCTAATAGGCTGAAACGCAAGCCGCTGGCATAGTAAAACCTTGCTGGCGGCATCCTTTCTTGTTTAAGTTGTCATGTCATCTTTCCCGCACACCAATGACGGGTCTTAGAGGAGTTCGTCTGTGAACACAGCAATATTATCCTTAAAGCAAGCTGCCATTGATTGGCGCTTGATTCTGATGGCTTCTGTTTTGGTCGCTATCGCTTTGATTTTTAATGTGTTGTCTGCTGGAATTTTTTTGTCACCAGAAAATCTGTACAACATCGCTCAGCAAACAGCCGTCGTGGGCATTGTGGCCACTGTGGTCGTGCTGGTTATCGTGGCGCGGCATATTGATTTGTCGGTCGGCTCGGTGTTGGGTTTTGTGGGTGTGTTGGTGGCCACGCTGCAATACACCGCTGGCTGGAGCTGGCAAGCGGCGTCGATGGCGGGCCTGCTGGTTGCGATTGTAGTTTCTGTGTACCAAGGTGCTTTAACCGCATGGTTGGGTGTTCCTTCATTTGTAGTTACTCTGGGTGGTTTGATGTCATTCAGAGGTGCTGCTTTTTTGGTAGCGGATGGTCGTACTCAGCCAGTGACTGATGTTTTTTTCCAGCGATTGGGTGGTGGGTTTGAGGGTTCTATCGGCGTCCAAGCAAGCTGGATCGTTGCCATTGTGATGTGCTTAGCACTGGTGTGGGCAACCCTCGCTAAGCGCCGCGCAAAACGAATGTTTGAAGTGCCAAATAACCCACCGTGGATTGATGCTTTGACTGTTATCGTGCCTTGCATCATCGTGTTGGGATTTGCTGCCACGATGAACAATTATCAAATTCCCAGTAAAGATGCGCCTCAAGGGATTCCAATTCCTGTGCTAATTTGGGCAACAGTAGCAATCACTTTGTCGTTCATTGTTCATCGCACACGATTTGGTCGCTATGTTTATGCGATGGGTGGGAATCCAGAGGCCGCGGCTTTGGTGGGCATCCCAGTCAAACGCGTCACCTTGATGCTTTTTGCTTTGATGGGTGTACTCATTGCGATAGCAGCTATTGTTTCTATAGCGAGATTGAATGCGGGTACGAATTCATTGGGTACCGGTATGGAGCTCTATGTGATAGCTGCAGCGGTTATCGGGGGTACGGCTCTTGCGGGCGGAAGCGGCTCAATTTTGGGGTCGGTACTAGGTGCTTTGATTATGCAATCTATTGACAGCGGTTTGCTGCTGCTGGATATTTCAATTGGTTGGCGTTACGTGATTATTGGTCAGGTCCTGATTGCAGCCGTCGTTTTTGATGTGCTGTACCGCAAGTTGACAGGAGACAGCGTATGAGTGGCGCGATGACTGGTGAAATAAGCAGCGAGCTGAACAACAACTGCTTGGTTCAGTTAAAACACATCAACAAAGCGTTTGGCGGCGTTAAAGCGGTTGAAGATGTGAGTCTTAATCTTTATCCCGGTGAAGTCGTGGCCATATTAGGACACAACGGGGCTGGTAAATCCACATTAATGAAAATGCTGGCTGGCGCTTACCCTATAGACAGTGGAGATGTGATCATTTCGGGTAGCAAGGTTCATATCAAAACTCCGATGGATGCGCAGAAAAATGGCATTGAATCAATCTACCAAACGCTAGCGCTTGCAGATAATTTGGATTCAGTCGCAAATTTGTTTTTAGGGCGTGAGCTGTTGACAAAGTGGCGCACACTTGATGACCATCGGATGGATGCTGATGCACGCAAAGTATTCCAACGGTTGAACAAAAATTTCACCAATGTGCGCACACCTGTTCGCCGCCTCTCCGGCGGTCAGCGTCAAGTGGTAGCTATATCGCGTGCCATTTATTTCAACGCGCGCATTTTGATCATGGACGAGCCTACTGCTGCGTTAGGGCCAGAGGAAACCGCCATGGTGGGTAATTTGGTTCGCCAGCTGAAGGCTGAAGGCGTTGGTATTTTCTTGATCAGCCACGACATGCATGACGTGTTCGCGCTCAGTGATCGACTGGCAGTGATGAAAAACGGAAAACTCATTGGCACTTATAAAACCACAGATGTGACGGAAGATGAAGCGCTGGGCATGATCATTTCTGGAAAACAACCTGTCGGTAAAGCTCAGATGAATAGGTTTTTGGATTAAAAACTTGATGCCAAAATTTGATGTAAATGTTTGATGACTCTTTTTGAACTCAGTGAATGAAAACTATTGGCGATCAGCAGTTGTTAAAAAAAATTAACCGAAGCGTACTGTTGCGGGCGTTGCGTGAAAAAGCAGGATTGTCGCGTGCTGATTTGGCTAGAAAAAGTGGCTTGACAAAATCTACCGTCAGCGCGCTGGTGCGTGAATTGATTGATGAGCATTGGATTCAAGAGGCAAATACGCCTATGTCTTTAGATGGACTCGGTAGGCCTTCTACACCTTTGCAATTGAATGCAAAAATACGCGTTTTTATAGGTGTTGAAATTGCCGTAGAGTGTTTACGAATTGTGGGTGTTTCGTTATCGGGGAAAGTACTTTCTAAGTTTGAAACTCAGATCAATCAACTTAAACCGGAAGCTATTTGCCTGCTAACAACGCAATGCATTTTTAATCTAAGCCGGCAGTTGGTTGCGGAAGGTTTAATTCTGTCAGGCGTTGGAATTTGTTTACCTGGCGCTATCGATGATGATTCTGGCTTGGTGCGCTTTGCTCCCAATTTGGGTTGGCGTGAAGTTCCTTTTTTGAGTATGATTTCTGATCAATTGGTACAAAATGGCACGTCAAATGTTCCGATTTATTTACAAAACGATGCGGATGCTGCAGCGCTAGGCGAGTATGAGTTTTCAGAAGGTGATGGCGAAGACCCTCTCATATTCATCAGCTGCGATGTTGGCGTTGGTGCAGGTATTGTGTTGAATGATCGACTCTTCACGGGAGCTAGTGGCGTAGCAGGAGAAATTGGGCACACTATTTTGCAAGTCGGTGGTCCAGTTTGTTCGTGCGGGCGACGGGGTTGTGCTGAAACCTTTATAGGCGCGAACGCGATTCGGCGAGCTGGAAATCCGAAAGAAGCTGGACAGTATTTAGGCGTTTTGATTCAAAACTTAGACGTTATGTTCAATCCAAGAAAAATTATTTTAGGTGGTAAATCTTGTATCAATGACGCAAAGTTGAATGAGCTTGCAATCGCATGTGCCTCAAGTTATGCCAAAAGCGCTGGTTTACCGCAAGCTCATGTGTCGGTAGCTCGATACGGATTGCTAGCCGCTGCAGTGGGGGCAGCTGCCTTGGTCTGGCATCGACATTTGCGCCCAATTTCTATCGGCAGAGGTGTAGAGATTACAAATTCAACGAGTCGTTGATAAATAAATGTCGATGAATCAACGTTGAAAAATACATATTGGGAACTCTGTCATGTTTTTAGGTATTGATGTAGGAACATCGGAAGTAAAAGCTTTGTTGCTAGATTCTCAGCATAAAGTTGTCGCTGTCAGCGGCTCGCATTTGGTTATAGCAAGACCGTATCCTGGACACAGTGAACAGGACCCTGCTGCTTGGTGGAAGGCAACCAAAATCGCTTTAACGCAGTTAAAAACGAACTTTCCCAATGAATACACAGCAGTTAGAGCAATTGGCTTATCGGGTCAAATGCATGGTGCTGTTTTACTGGGGAAAAATAATGAGGTTCTGCGACCAGCTATTCTGTGGAATGACACGCGCGCAGCTTTGGAATGTACCGAGATGATGGCGGAGTTGCCCACGTTGCCACAAATTGCTGGTAGCTTAGCCATGCCTGGTTTCACAGCGCCAAAGTTGCGCTGGCTCGCTAAACATGAGCCCGCTGTGTTTTCAAAAATTACAACGGTTTTACTGCCCAAAGACTACATTCGTTTCTTGCTGACTGGTGATCATGTGACTGACATGTCGGACGCAAGTGGCAGTATGTGGTTAGACGTTGAAAAACGCGGTTGGTCCAAAGAGTTGCTCCAACTCACAGGCTTGACCATAGCGCAGATGCCGCGTTTGGTTGAGGGTAACGCTGCAAGTGGCAACTTGACAGCAGAAGCAGCTGCAGCATTGGGTTTGCAAGCTGGTATTGTCGTGGCAGGTGGTGCTGGCGACAACGCTTCTAGCGCGGTAGGCATGGGTGCAGTTAACGCTGGTGAAGGTTTTTTGTCTTTAGGTACAAGCGGCGTGTTGTTTGTGGTGACACCGAAGTACCAACCCAATGCAGCCAGTGCGACACATGCTTTTTGCCACGCCGTGCCAGACCGCTGGCATCAAATGAGTGTGATGTTGTCGGCTGCCAGTTGTTTGCGGTGGGTGACCATACTTTTAGGCGCAAGCTCTGAAGCGGTCTTAGAAGCCCAAGCCAGTGGATTGAACGCCGCACAACGCGCCAATGCACCCCTATTTTTACCCTATTTGAGTGGTGAACGCACACCACATAACGATGCTGTCACGCGCGGTAGCTTTCATGAGCTCAGCCATGACACGAACGCTGCAGCGCTTGCTTACTCAGTGATTGAAGGTGTAAGTTTTGGTCTTGCTGACGGTATGCGTGCATTGCAAGCAGCTGGTTGTGATGTGAAGCAACTTTCACTCGTGGGTGGCGGCGCACGTAGTGCATTGTGGGCGCAACAATTGGCCACTTTGTTGGATATCAACATTGTGACGCATCAAGAATCTGCAGCGGGTGGTGTGCTGGGGGCGGCACGTTTGGCTTGGCTGGCAACGGGCGCTGTCGTGGCTGATGTTTGTCTGGCTCCTAAAGTGACAAAAAATTACCAACCAGATCCCAACGAGCGGCAAATATTGACACCCCGCTACGAACGTTTTCTTGCCATTTACCCGGCATTGAAATCTATTCAAAAAAAATCTACTTAACCTGTACTTATTCATCTGCAAAGGAAGTTGTATGAGCTCCTATTTCAACGCCGTATCGCCACTTAAATTTGAAGGTGCCGAATCTAAAAATCCACTCGCTTTCAAATGGTATGACAAAGATCGTATGGTTATGGGCAAAAGCATGCAAGACCACTTACGTTTCGCTGTTTGCTACTGGCACAGCTACTGCTGGAATGGTTTTGACCCGTTTGGCTACGACGGCACCTTTGAGCGCCCTTGGCAGCATATGGCAGACCCGATGGCTGCCGCTATAGCCAAGGCCGATGCTGCCTTTGAGTTTTTTCAAAAACTAGGCGCACCCTACTATTGCTTTCATGACCGAGACGTAGCACCCGAAGGAGCGACACCGCGTGACAGCGTGAACAACCTACACGCGATGATTGACGTGTTGGCTACTAAGCAACAAGCCACTGGCATGAAGCTGCTGTGGGGGACGGCCAATTTGTTCAGCCATCGACGCTTTATGTCAGGTGCCTCGACCAATCCTGATCCGGAAATATTTGCACTAGCAGCCTTGCAAGTCAAAGAAGCCATGGATGCGACGCTGAAACTAGGCGGCGAGAATTATGTGCTCTGGGGCGGTCGTGAGGGCTACGAAACGCTGCTCAACACACGCATGGGTCAAGAACTTGATCAGATGGGACGATTCCTCAACATGGTGGTGGATTACAAACACAAAATAGGCTTCAAAGGCGCAATTTTGTTAGAGCCAAAACCACGTGAGCCGACCAAGCATCAATATGATTTTGACGTGGCGACTGTATATGGTTTCTTGCTCAAGCACGGTCTGGAAAAAGAAGTCAAAGTCAATATCGAAGCCAACCATGCCACGCTGGCAGGCCACAGCTTTGAGCACGAAATCGCGACGGCGATTGACGCTGGCATTTTCGGCTCTATCGATATGAACCGTGGTGATATGCAATGCCAGTGGGACACGGACCAGTTCCCCAACAGCATTCCAGAAACCGCATTGGTCATGTACCAAATCATGCAAGCAGGCGGTTTCACCACGGGCGGCGTGAACTTTGACAGCAAAGTGCGCCGTCAATCCATTGACCCTGAAGACATGTTCTACGGCCACATCGGTGGCATGGACGTGACAGCACGCGCTTTGCTGATTGCTGAAAAAATGATCACCGATGGTCGTTTTGAAAAGGCAAGGGTAGACCGTTATGCAGGTTGGGATGCTAGCTTTGGTAACGATGTGATGGCTGGCAAGTTGAGCTTAGATGCAGTGGCGGCTCGCGTGCTGCAAAACAACAGCGATACGCGACCAGAGTCTGGTCGTCAAGAAAACCTAGAGAACTTGCTGAATTCGTTTATTTAACTAAATTCATGCAAGTTAATTAAATAATTTAAATTTATTACTTAAATAAGCTTATAGATACAGTATTTATTGGAGTATTAGCTATGAAAAAAGTAGTATGGGGTATTCTAAGTACGGCCAAAATTGCTTGGGAAAAAGTTATTCCTGCCATGCAGAAAAGCGAGTTTTGCGATGTGCGCGCCATCGCCTCGCGTGCGCCTGGCAAAGCGGATGAGTGGGCGGCTAAGCTGGGTATTCCTAAAGCTTACGGTTCGTACGAAGCGTTGTTAGCTGACCCTGAGATTGAAGCCATTTACAACCCTTTACCGAATGATTTGCATGTGCCATTAACGCTGCAAGCAGCGCGCGCGGGTAAGCATGTACTTTGCGAAAAACCCTTTGCCATCAACGCATCTGAGGCGGCTCAGCTTCGTGAGGTGGCCGACAAAGTGCACATCATGGAAGCCTTCATGGTGCGCTTTCATCCCCAGTGGCTGCAGGTGCGAGAGCGCGTACGCTTTGGCGATTTGGGCGAAGTGCATACTGTGCAGGCCTTCTTTTCGTATTTCAACCGCAATGCCGACAATATCCGCAACAAAATTGAAGCCGGTGGTGGAGCCTTATATGACATCGGTTGTTACCCTATCGTGATCGGTCGATTTTTGTTTGATGCCGAACCAAAACGTGTGATTGCCATGGTTGACCGTGATCCAGATTTCAAAACTGACCGCACCATCAGCGCGTTGCTCGATTTCGGCAACGGCAGACGCTTAGACTTTACCGTGTCTACACAATCTGTTTCGCACCAGCGCGTGCAAGTGGTGGGAACTAAAAAGCGTATCGAAGTACAAATTCCATTTAACGCGCCTTTGGACGGAGAAACCGATTATTTTCTGGATGACGGCAGTTCGCTGAATGGTTCTTCGATGCAGCAACACACGATGCCCGCCTGTAATATGTATGGTTTGCAAGGCGATGCCTTTTCAAAAGCGGTACGTGGCGAAATCTCTTTGCCTTACGGCTTGGATGACGCTATATTGAATATGAAAGTCATTGATGCATTGTTTACTTCTGAAAATACGGGTGCTTGGGTAAATGTTTGATTTATTAAAAAAACTGCTGATATTTTTTCTTGCCCTACAAACGGCTGTAGCGCCGGTTATTGCACAAGTTGCAGTTGCAGTTGCAGTTCCAGTTCCAGCAATTCCTAAATTCGTAGAAGAAACCGACAGCGCAAGTTTCCAAAGCCGCTTTGAGGGGGAAGACGAATTCATGGTGGGTGGCGGTGTGGCAACGTTTGACTGTGATGCTGACGGATTGGCTGAGATTTACGTGACCGCTGGTGTCAACAAAGCCAAGTTTTATCGCAATAAAAGCGCGCGTGGCGGTGCTATCAAGTTGCAGGAAGAACGCACTGGCTTGGAGCTGATCAATGCCATTGGCGCGTATCCTTTGGATATTGATGGCGATGGTAATACCGATTTGGTTGTCTTGCGTGTGGGTGAAGTAGAAGTTTTTCGTGGCTTAGGTGCTTGCAAATTTGAGCGAGTCACCAAAAAATGGGGTATCGCTACGGGCAACGAATGGCATACCGCTTTTTCTGCAACTTGGGAACTCGGCCAAAAGTGGCCCACAATGGCGATTGGCACTTACATTGACCGCACCAAACCCGAATTTCCGTGGGGCAGTTGTACGCCAGCAGTTTTATTTCGACCCAATACGACGAGTACGGGCTACCAACCCGCAATTAAATTAGAACCGTCATATTGCGCTTTGTCGATGCTGTTTTCAGATTGGGGACGCAAAGGCATGCGAGATTTACGCGTCAGCAATGACCGCGAATATTACAAAGGTGGGCAAGAACAACTTTGGAAAATTGCTACAGGCCAGCAGCCTACGTTATATACAGAATCGCAGGGTTGGAAGCCTATGCAAATTTGGGGTATGGGTATTGCCAGTCAAGATATCGATGGCGATGGCTACCCTGAGCTGTACTTGACCAGCATGGCAGACAACAAACTACAAAAACTACAGCTTGATGCTTCGGGTAAAGCGAGCAAGCCAGAATATAGTGACATCGCCTACAAGCGAGGAGTTACAGCGCACCGGCCGTATATGGGTGGCGACATTCATCCTTCTACAGCATGGCATGCGCAGTTTGCGGATGTGAACCATGACGGATTAGCGGATATTTTCATCGTCAAAGGAAATATCTCCACCATGCCTGATTTTGCGTCTTTAGACCCCAACAACTTGTTGCTGCAGCAAACCGATGGTCGATTTTTTGAAGCGGGGCAGCTTGCCAATATTGCCAGCGTAAAACGTGGGCGCGGGGGCATGTTGGCTGATTTTAATGGTGATGGCTTGTTGGACATGGTCGTGGTGAACCGCTGGGATAAAGCACAGTTATGGCGCAACATAGGCACAGGAACGGCTGACAAACCGTCTCAAATGGGCGCAGCAGGAGGAATAGGTCATTGGCTGCAATTGCGCCTCAAACAATCCGGTGGCAATTTTGATGCTGTGGGCGCATGGGTTGAAGTCGATTTAGGTGATGCGGTGAACAAAAAAGTTATCCGCCAAGAATTAACAGTTGGCGGCGGCCACGCTAGTGGGCATATGGGTTGGATGCATTTTGGATTGGGTAAAGCCACAACGGTCAAAGTTCGGGTGCAGTGGCCATTCTCTGAGTTCGGCCCGTGGCAAGCGGTGGCAGCTGACAATTTTTACACCATCGACAAAGCGACGGGCAAAACAGAAGTTGTGACAGTTTGGAAAGCGCCATGAGCTTGCTAAAAAACAATTTCATTTGTTTCAGCACCGTGGTTTTGCTGATGTCCAGCATGTTGGCTAGTGCGCAAACTCCGGTGCCAGCTCGTGTAGCCGACGTATACAGCCATGCTGTCGCCACTGAGTGGATGTCTCTCGCTCTCTTATTAACGCAGCAAACCCCCGGCTTCAGCCCGCCTATAGCGTCCCGTGCTTTGGGTTATTTGGGATTGACGCTGTATGAATCCATCGTTCCAGGGATGCCCGGCTACACCAGCTTGGCAGGGCAGTTGAACGAACTTAGCTCATTGCCCGTCGCGCAGCCAGACGAGCCCTTGCATTGGCCGACCGTGGCAAATGCATCTATGGCCACCATGACGCGCATGATGTTTAGCAACGCCACCGTTGAGAACAAAGCCCGCATCGATCAACTAGAGCGCAGCTTACCGCTCAAATACGGGCAAGATTTTGACCCCAATACCTACAACCCTGAAATCACTAACCGATCCCAATCCTTCGGCAAGCTCATGGCCATGGCCATCATGACGTGGGCGCGCACCGATGGCGGCCACGAAGCCTGGGGGCCACTGCGCCGCAACCGTGCCAATTATGTGCCACCCAGTGGTGCAGGACGCTGGGCCGCCACAGTTCCCGCTTTTGCCAAGCCGTTGCTACCTTATTGGGGCGAAAATCGTCCCTTCGTGCTGAAATCCGTTAAAGATTGCCCAGCACCGCTACCGCCCGAGTATTCAGAGGAAGCCAACTCCGTCTTTTACAAAAGCGCCCAAGAGGTGTACAAAATCAGCCAAGCTGCCACCCAAGAGCAACGCCAATTTGCCCTGTATTGGGCAGATGACCCTCTCAAAACCCCCACACCCGCAGGGCATTGGGCGTATATTGCCAACGACTTACTCAAAACCCGCAAAGCCAGCTTGGTGGAAGCGGCAGTCACCCACGCTCGCCTCAATATCGCCATGGCAGACGCGTTTACCGCCGCATGGGCAACCAAATACAGCGTCAACCTTTTGCGCCCAGTCACGTACATTCAAGGCTCGTTTGACAGCAACTGGGTACCCACACTGATGACCACGCCACCGTTCCCAGAATACCCGTCTGGCCACTCCGTCCAATCCAGCGCAGCAGCCGGCGTTTTAGAGCAAATCTTTGGCGCAAATACCGCTTTTACCGACAACACCCACAACGACAGAGGTTGGGGTCCACGCACCTTCTCAAGCTTCAAAGTAGCTGCAGACGAAGCCTCACTCTCCCGACTCTACGCAGGTATCCACTACCGCTTCGGTGTAGAGGGTGGACAAATGCAAGGTAAGTGCGTGGCGACCAAAGTATTGGCTTTGAAGTTAAAAACCAACTGAATTACTGTTAAAAGGCTAAATTTAGACATAAATATGGCTGTAACCAGCGTATTTATTGCCTAAATAGCTATAAAAGTAATAGCAATTAAACCTAGGGTTGATGCTGATGTCGCCTTGGTGTCTAGTGCTATAGAATCAAAGTCATCAGACAACCGATGACTTTACCCTAGCTCCATGAAAATCGCCGCCGTTCGCGTCACGCCCATCGCCATCAAAGACCCTGCTTTGCTCAATGCTGCCGGGGTACATGAGCCTTTTGGTTTGCGCAGCATCATTGAAGTTGTCGGGGTGAATGGTATGGTCGGTTTGGGTGAAACCTATGGCGATGCGCCGGTGTTGGACTTGTTAACGCGGGTGAAAGACAGCTTGGTAGGCATGTCGGCTTTTAATGTAAATGGTTTGCTTGATAAGGTGATTGCAGAGTCAAAGCTCACAAAAACTGCGCATATTGAAATGGGTAGTGTTGAAATGGAACTCGCCCCTGGCTCTATGGGTGACAACTTGACGAGCAGTGTGTTTTCAGGCTTTGAGGTGGCGTTTTTAGACTTACAAGCGCGTTCACTGGGGATTCCTTTGGTGGAATTATTGGGTGGCGCGGTGCGCAATAAGGTGGCGTATTCGGCCTACTTGTTCTACAAATGGGACGCTAGCATTGACTCTGAGTACGCGCCAGATCCCTGCGGCGAAGCGTTGAACCCAGCGCAAATCGTCGCGCAAGCCAAGAAGATGATTGACCAGTATGGTTTTGAGAGTATCAAGCTCAAAGCGGGCGTTTTCCCACCGGACGAAGAAGCGGATGCAATCAAAGCACTGAAGGCGGCTTTTCCGAATCACCAACTGCGCATTGACCCTAACGGCAATTGGTCAGTGTCGACAAGTATCCGCATTGCCAAACGACTGGCGGGAGACTTGGAATACTACGAAGATCCAACGCCGGGCTTGGAAGGTATGGCCGAGGTTTACAAAGCGACTGGTTTGCTGCAAGCGACGAATATGGTGGTGACGTCTTGGGATCATTTGAAACGCAGTGCAGAACTGAATTCGGTGCAGATCGTGCTGTCTGACCACCACTATTGGGGCGGTTTGCGGGCGACGCAGGCGCTGGCGCGGACTTGCCAAGCGTTTGGGCTGGGCTTGTCCATGCACTCAAACTCGCACCTCGGCATCAGCTTGATGGCGATGACGCATTTGGCGGCTTCGGTGCATCATTTGACTTACGCTTGCGATACGCATTATCCGTGGCAGAGCGACGAGATTTTGGTGGGTGGTAAAGTGCCGATTGTCGGTGGTTGCGTGCATTTGACTGATAAACCGGGCTTGGGTGTAGAGTTAGACCAAGCTAAGCTGGCTGAGCTGCACCAAGCGTTCTTGAACTGCCGCATTCGTACCCGTAACGATGTGACGCAGATGCAAAAATTCAGGCCTGATTGGAAGACTGTCAAGCCACGTTTTTAGTTGTATTTGTAAGTTAATTTGAAGAGTTATTTTAAAAAATATGGAGATTGAGATGAAACAAAAATGGATGAAATTAATAAGCACTTCTGCTACTATTTTAATAGCGTTAAGTGCAATAAATGCGTCGGCTCAAAGCGATTATCCGAGTAAACCGATCAAGTTGATCGTACCCTTCCCACCGGGCGGCACCAGTGACGTAATGGGCAGAATGGTGAATGATGAGTTGGGCAAAATTTTGAAGCAACCTGTGATCGTAGAAAACGTGGGCGGTGCGGGCGGCGTGGTGGGGACTGAGCGGGCGAGTAAAGCGGCTGCCGATGGTTACACCATCATCCAAACAGGCGTTGGCCAAAACGCCGTAGCGCACGGTTTGGATGCGAATTTGAAATACAACTCGGTGACTGATTTCATCCATTTGACCCACGTGCACTCTGGCCCCAATGTGTTGCTGGTGCACCCAAGCTTGCCGTTTAAAACCTTGAAAGACTTGGTTGACTATGCCAAAGCCAATCCTGGCAAACTTGATTATGGTTACACCCATGCATCCTCTGGCCATATGGCGATGGAATTGTTCAAGCAAACCGCAGGTATTTTCTTAACGGGCATTCCTTACCGTGGCGGTGGTCCGATGATCACCGATATGCTTGGCGGCACGATCAAAATCATGTTTATCAACCAAGATGTCGCTTTCCAGCATGTCAAGGCCGGCAAGTTGCGCCCACTGGCTGTATCCAGCATTCAGCGCAATGCTTTGTACCCAGATGTGCCCTCGATTTCTGAGTCGGGCTACAAAGGTTTTGAGTCGCTGTCATGGTCTGGCTTGTCGATTCAAAAAGGTACGCCACCAGCAGTGGTTGAGAAGTTAGAAGCGGCCATGATCCAAGTGATGAACTCGCCAGCCATCAAGCAGCGCATGGATTCGCAAGGTTTTGTGATTCCGA
Source organism: Polaromonas sp. (assembly GCA_031422495.1). GTDB lineage: Bacteria > Pseudomonadota > Gammaproteobacteria > Burkholderiales > Burkholderiaceae_C > Aalborgiella. The sequence goes on from JANPLX010000007.1 coordinate 18,570, forward strand.
CGCAGGGTTCAAAAGCGTACACGGCTTTCGTGGCGGCAGAGATTCCACGTTGGACAAAAGTGATCAAAACCGCAGGCATCACGGCGCAGTAACGCCCTGCATTTCGGCACAGTAATTCAGATGATATATTTTAGAAAGAACATATGGATCGCATCGATTGGGTCAAACTCTCGCTTATTTATTTGCCGCTAGACAACCCGATCAGCGATGCCAAAGTGTTGATGGGCAAGCAAAAGCCGCTCACCGAAGTGGCGTTTGTCTTCTCAGAAATCCGTACGCGTGACGGCTTTGAAGGTATTGGTTTCGGCTACTCCAAGCGCGCAGGTGGTCGCGGCATGTTTGCGCATGCCAAAGAGATTGCCGACAACTTGTTGGGCCAAGATCCCAACGACATTGCCAAGTTGTGGGACAAGCTGATGTGGGCTGGCGCGTCGATGGGGCGCATGGGCATGACGGCGCAGTCGATTTCACCGTTTGACATTGCCCTGTGGGATATGAAAGCCAAACGCGCAGGTTTACCATTAGCAAAGTTGCTCGGTGCGCACCGCGACAGTGTTCAGGTGTACAACACCTCAGCTGGCTTTTTGCACACGCCGATTGACCAAGTGTTGAAAAACGTAGAAGCCATCTGCGCGCGTGGCATAGGCGGCATCAAGCTCAAAGTGGGGCAACCTGAGCTGGCCAAAGACATTGACCGTGTTGGTCAAGTTCGCAAGATGCTGGGCGCTGAGTTTCCGCTCATGGTGGATGCCAACCAGCAGTGGGACAGACCCAAAGCCATGCGCGCTTGCCGTGCCCTAGAGCCGTTTGATCTGATGTGGATTGAAGAGCCGCTGGACGCTTGGGACGTAGAGGGCCACGCTGCACTGGCGTTGAGCTTGGACACGCCCATTGCCACCGGCGAAATGCTCACCAGCTTTGCCGAGCACGCACAGTTCATCATGGCGGGTTCTAGCGATTTTGTGCAGCCAGATGCACCGCGCGTGGGCGGTATCACGCCGTTTTTACAGATCATGAATTTGGCATCTTTCAAAGGTCGCAAACTAGCGCCGCATTTCGCAATGGAGATTCACGTGCACCTGTCCGCTGCTTACCCAGAGGAGCCGTGGCTAGAGCATTTTGAGTGGTTAGAGCCTATGTTTAACGAGCGCTTAGAGCTAAAAAACGGCCGCATGCAAGTGCCAGATCGCCCTGGATTGGGCTTTACTTTGAGTCAGCAGGCGATTGCTTGGACGGTGGATACGGCAGAGTTTGGGCAGCGGCCCTGAATCGAAATACTCAGTGCTAGGTAAAAACCTAGGGTATTCAATTAGAAGAATGTCTCGTAAACTCAAACTAGGTTGTTTATAATCATATTCAATTACGGTTATAACTATATACGAATATCTGTATAAATTTATAAGGAATGCTGCATGCAGTCGAAAAGTGTAAACTCTTTTTTTGCTATAAATATAATAGCAATATCGGTGATAATTACGCCGGCTTCAGCATTTTCTCAATCAAAAGATGAGCTAAATGTGGCAAGTTTGGCGGCTACTTGTGCTGCATGCCATGGCACTCTTGGCAAAGCCACGCTGGGATCGCCAGTCGTTTCGTTAGCTGGTTTGTCCAAAGATTACATCGTTGCGCAAATGGCAGCTTTCAAATCTGGCGCTCGTCCTGCGACTGTCATGCATCAGCTCAGCAAAGGCTATAGCGACGCACAGATTGCCCTGATTGCTACCTATTTTGCAGCGCAGAAGAAATAAGGAGTGACGACCATGAACAACTCAAACAACATGCAACGTCGGCAACTTCTGCAATCTGCAGCCGCATTTAGCTTGCTCGGTTTAGCTGGCTGTGCCACAACGTCAATACCTTCTAAAGCCAAAGTCGTCGTCGTCGGTGGTGGTTTCGGTGGCGCGACAGCTGCTAAATACGTCCGGTTGCTGTCGCAATACAAAATTGATGTGGTGTTGATCGAACCAAACGCATCTTTCATCTCTTGCCCTGTGTCCAACATGGTGCTAGGTGGCCACAAACAGATGGCAGACATCACCAGCTCATACGCGCAGTTGTCCAAAAATCACGGCGTTACTGTGGTGCAAGACATGGTCAGCAGCATTGATGCGACCAAGAAAACCGTGACTTTAGCTCGTGGTGGCAGCATCGCCTATGACAAACTCGTCGTTTCCCCAGGCATTGATTTGATGATGGGCAGCATCGAAGGCTTGGCCGCTGCCAATGCCAGTGGTCAGATTGTGCAAGCGTGGAAAGCTGGCGCGGAAACCGTGGCACTGCGCAAGCAGCTCGAGGCCATGCCTGATGGCGGAACGTTTGCTATCACCATTCCCGTTGCGCCATACCGCTGTCCACCTGGTCCGTACGAGCGGGCTAGCCAAATTGCTTCATATTTCAAAGTCGCCAAGCCAAAGAGCAAGATTCTGATTTTGGATGGCAACCCTGATGTGACATCCAAAGGCCCGTTATTCAAAAAAGTATGGGCAAGTCAATATGCAGGCATGATCGAATATCGTGGCGACCACAAAGTGACTGCGGTTGATGCCAAGACTGGCACGATCAAGTTTGAAATCCAAGACGAGGTTAAAGCCAACGTCATCAACGCATTACCCAATATGCGCGCAGGATTGATTGCAGTGCAATCAGGTTTGAACAATATGGCAAACGGTCGCTGGTGTGGCGTCAATTACCAAACCTTTGAATCCACCGCAGCTAAAGACGTGCATGTATTGGGTGATTCCATTCAAGTCGCACCTGCCATGCCAAAAAGCGGCCACATGGCTAATGCGCATGCCAAAGTGGCGGCTGCAGCCATCGTGGCACAGCTGAGCGGCTGGGAGGTGAACGCCAACCCGATGTTGACCAACACCTGCTACAGCATGGTCGATGCGAAAAACTGCATCCACGTTGCCAGTGTGCACGAGTATGTGGCGGCTGAGAAAACCTTCAAAACCGTGGCGGGTTCAGGTGGCGTATCTGCCATTGATCTGAAACCCGAAGTGACCATGCTAGAAGGCACTTATGCCGAAAGCTGGGCGCAAAACATTTGGGCAGATACCTTGGCATAAAACAAACGCTAGATTTTTAAACCTCCCGATGATTCAATTCATCGGGATTTTTTTGAATCAATCACATATACCTAAAAGCAATATACATATTCGGAATAATTGACAGAAATGAAGAGATGAAGAGATGAGAACCAACCGATTTATCCAACCTGCACCAGAAGGTTTTCTGGACACGACACAAGTCAAGCAAGTTTTTGCGGGAAGACGCAGCTTCATGGCGGGTGCTTTTGCTAGCGCTTTAGTAGCTACGTCTACAGCGAGGTCGCAAACTGCAATTTCACTAGATGACCCAAGCATCATCAATTTGCCCGCCCACACCAAAGGCTTGGGGCAGGGCGTAGCTGCCCGTGGGTATGGCGTGCCTAGTGTGCACGAAAAGAATTTGCAGCGCCGCGAAAGCCCAGGTTTGACCAATGTGACGCAATCTGGCGTGAGCTTCGCGCCACTGCAAGGTTTGTTTGGCATCGTCACGCCCAGTGGTTTGCATTTTGAGCGTCACCACCAAGGCTGGTGGGACATTGAGCCGGACAAACACCGTTTGATGGTCAATGGCAGCGACGACAAAATGCTCGCAAAACCTATGGTGTTCACCATGGATGATTTGATGCGTTTGCCCTCCGTGAGTCGCTTTCACTTCATGGAATGCGGCGCTAATACAGGTATGGAGTGGGGTAATACCGCTGTGCCAACCGTGCAATACACGCACGGCATGATCAGTTGTAGCGAATTCACCGGCGTGCCCTTGCGTATGCTGTTGGAAATGTGTGGTGCAGATTTCAAACGCGGCAAGTTTGTTTTGGCAGAAGGTGCAGACGGCTCTAGCATGACGCGCACGATTCCTATGAGCTTGATCATGAACGATGAGGTGATCGTCGCTTATGGTCAAAACGGCGAAATGCTGCGCCCTGAAAACGGCTACCCGCTGCGCTTAGTTGTTCCTGGCGTGCAGGGTGTGAGTTGGGTTAAATACCTACGTCGAATTGAGCTAGGCGACGAAGCTTACGGTACCAAAGACGAAACTATTCACTACATCGATTTGTTGCCAAGCGGCATGCACAGGCAATACAGCAGCATTCAAGAGGTGAAATCTGTCATCACCACGCCCAGCGGTGGACAGGTGATTTTGGACAAAGGCTTTCTCAATGTGACCGGCTTGGCTTGGAGCGGGCGCGGCAAAATCAAAAAAGTGGATGTGTCTATGGACGGCGGGCGCAATTGGAAAGTCGCACGTTTAGAAGCGCCAGTCATGTCGAAATGCTTGACCCGCTTCAATTGCGACTGGGCGTGGGACGGTAAACCCGCTTTGTTGATGAGCCGTGCAACCGACGAAACCGGCCACATACAACCCACCTATGCTGAAAATCGCAAAGTGCGCGGCACAAGAAGTATTTATCACAACAACTCGATTCAAACTTGGCTGTTGCAAGAATCTGGGGAGGTGAAAAATGTTCAGCTTTCCTAATTCTGTTGCTCACTCTGCACTTTCTGAAATGTTCATTAAACTGAAAAGTACTACAAAAATAATAGCACTATTAGCAATAATTACACCGGCTACAGCTATTTCACAAGATAGAATCCAAGGAAAATTTGATAATATTGGGCGTACTGCAACTGCCAATGAAGTCAAGGCTTGGGACATCGACGTGCGCCCCGATTTCAAAGGCTTGCCCAAAGGTATGGGCAGCGTCAGACAGGGCGAAAAAGTGTGGGAGGCACAGTGTGCATCCTGCCACGGCAGCTTCGGCGAAAACAACACCGTATTTAGTGCGCTAGCGGGTTATACCACCAAGAAAGATGTTGAAGCAGGACGTGTTGCCAGCTTGCTGCCTGAAGCAGTCGCGCCTACCCGCACGACAATGATGAAAGTCTCGCAACTCTCAACCCTGTGGGACTACATCAACCGCGCGATGCCTTGGACAGCGCCAAAATCGTTGACCGCTGACGAAGTTTATGCCGTGACTGCGTATTTGCTGAACTTGGGTGATGTTGTACCTGAAGACTTCACCTTGAGTGATAAAAACATCGCCGAGACGCAGAAAAAGATGCCGAATCGCTTAGGCATGACGACCGAGCACGGTATGTGGCCGGGGAACGAGTTCAAAGGCACAGGCAAACCAGATACCCAAGGTTCTGGTTGTATGAGCAATTGCAAAGCTGAAGCTAGCGTGGCAAGTTTTCTACCCGAATATGCCAAAAACGCGCACGGTAATATTGCTGAGCAAAACCGTACTTACGGTCAATTTAGAGGTATAAATACGGCTCCAGCCGGCGTATTAAATAATAATGCAGCTATTAAAAATATAGCAAATACAGGTACTACAGGAAATGCTGAAATCTCAAAAAAAGCAGAAGCACAAACTCTCAAGAGTGCTGATGTTTCTGCGACATTGAACAAACACGCCTGTTTAGCCTGTCACGGCATCGAGAACAAAATTGTTGGCCCGAGCTTTAAAGAAATCGCAGCAAAGCAAGTTGGCAAAGCTGATGTGGTGGCGTATTTGACGGGAAAAATCAAAAACGGAAGTACGGGCGTTTACGGTAGCATGCCCATGCCGCCGCAAAGCTTGGGGGAGGCTGAATTGTCAAGCGTGGTGAAGTGGATAGCCAGTGGTGCCGTTAAATAGGGTTTTTGCTCTGTGCAAGCTTGTATTTCAGTAGATAATTTAGGTATTGATTTTAGATATTTTTTGTTTTATTTTAAGTTTTCAGGAGAATGTATGAAACGTCGTGAATTTGTCAAAACCAGCTCAGGTGCGGCAGCACTGGGCTTAGCTGCTGCAGCCGGTTTGCTGCCTGCAACGGCTTCAGCTCAGACCGCTTGGAATAAAGCGGCTTTTGAGGCGAAGAACTTGGCCGATGTGGTCAAAGCCATGGGCGGCAACGCTGCCACTGAGAGCGCAGATGTGGTGTTGAGTGCGCCAGAAATCGCCGAAAATGGCAATGTCGTGCGTATCGGCGCACAAAGCACGGCTGCTGGCGTATCGTGGCTGGGCTTGGTGATTGAGAAAAACCCGTCTGTATTGGCTGCTGGCTTCGACGTCATCGCTGGCACGGAAGCCAATATGTCTACCAACGTGAAAATGGGCCAATCTACCAATGTGTATGCCTTGGCCAAAGTGGGTGACAAGTTTATTTACGCGGTGAAAGAAGTCAAAGTGACCTTAGGCGGTTGCGGCGGATAATTTTTATCAATCATCTAGTCGTAAACATCAAGTATTTAGACATCAAGAAATTAGAAATTTAGGAGTTCAATATGAGTGATCCAATGCGCATTCGCGCTCAAGCAGCTGGGGATAAAGTAACCGTACGTGTGCTTGTTAGCCATGACATGGAAACCGGTTTGCGTAAAACCGCCGATGGTAAAACCGTTCCTGCTTTGTTTATACAATCCATCAGTGCCACGCACAACGGCAAAACGGTGATGAACGCGCAATGGGGCACGGCTGTCTCTAAAAATCCGTTCATCCAATTTACGTTCTCAGGAGGAAAAGTGGGCGACAAAATTGCTGTGACTTGGGTGGACAACACCGGTGACAAACGGACTGATGAAGCAACAATTTCGTAATTTGAATTTATACGAAATATCAAAACTCAAACGCAAAGTTCTAAGCGATACACCATGAAAAAAATCTTACTGTCACTCGTAGCCTTGGGGCTTCTTGCTGTCGCCCCTGTCTATGCACAAAAAAAGTCTTCGCAAGACGCGATTGCGGACTACCGCGCTAGCTTGCAAGACGGTAACCCTGCGGACTTGAATGCCGCTCGTGGTGAGGCTTCTTGGAAAACCAAGCGTGGTCCTAAAAACCTCAGTCTAGAGACGTGTGATTTGGGCTTAGGCGCAGGCAAAGTCAAAGGCGCAGTTGCTGTGCTGCCACGGTATTTCGCTGATGCCAATCAAACCATGGACTTGGAAAGCCGCTTGGTGCATTGCTTGGTGACATTGCAAGGCGCAAATAAAGCCGATTTCAGCGCAAAAACTGTCTTCAGCGGTGAAGGTCAAAAGGCGACGATGGTTGAAGATTTGGTCGCCTTTATTTATGACGAGTCCCGCGACATGGTTATCAATGTTCCACAAAATCATGCAACAGAAAAAGCCTCTTATGCTAGGGGCAAAGATGCGTTTTACTTCAAAGGCGGCCCGTTCGATTTCAGCTGTGCCAGCTGCCACAGCGAAGATAACAAACGCATTCGACTACAAGATTTACCCAACTTAACCAAGCCCGGCCCCGCGCAGGCAGCTTTTAGCCAATGGCCTGCGTACCGCGTGAGCCAAGGTGCAGTGCGGACCATGCAGTGGCGTTTGTACGATTGTTTTAGGCAACAGCGTTTTCCAGAGCTGCAGTACTTGAGCCAAACTTCAGTGGACTTGATCACCTTCATGGGTGTGAACGCTAATGGCGGCAAGATGGCTGCGCCAGCACTCAAAAGATAAATACTTAAACATCGGACAAAATATGAAAAAAAAGAATATAGCCGGCGTATTTACTACCTCAGTAGCTATTAAAAAAATAGCAAAACTATCACTCCTTGCCATAGCAGTTGGCGTGCTGGCAAGCTGCGCATCCACAGCCATGCAAGGTCCTAGTGCGGCTGAAGTGCTAGCGTCTATCAAAGGCAGTTTCTCTGAGCGCGGCATCGCTAAGTTAGACCGCTTGGATCAAACTGAGATTCAGAAAGTTTGCTCTGAGGCAAATGCCAGCGGCAAAGACGTGCCGAAAGCGACACGTGAGAAGATGGAAAAAACACTGTATGCCAACATTCCTTACCCAGCAGACGGCAAATACACGGGTGATTGGAAAGAGGGCGAAAAGATCGCTCAAAACGGTCGTGGCTTGCAGTTCAGCGATGTGGCTGGTGTACCCAATGGTGCGAATTGCTATGCCTGCCACCAGATGACACCCACTGAAATCAGTTTCGGTAACCAAGGTCCTTCACTGATGAAATACGGCACGATTCGTGGTGTTAAAGACCCTGCTTCGAAAGACTCAGAAGCGATCGTCAAATACACATGGGCACGAATCTGGAATACGCATTCGGTCAATTTGTGCAGCAATATGCCACGCTTTGGCGATGCTGGGATTTTGACCAGCGAGCAAGTCAAGCACGTGATGGCGTTGTTGCTTGATCCACAGTCTCCTGTTAACAAGTAATCTTTTAAAGCTTTAAAACAAGCTTATCCACCATGAATTTAACAAGACGTGAGTTCTCGTCAGTACTCACGGCGGCTGTTGTCGCCGGTTTTCCTTTATCCCGTCAGGCCAGTGCCCAAGAAGCAGACCAGCTTTACAACGTCCCCAAAACTGGTAATGTGCACATCTTGCACATGACCGATTGCCATGCGCAGTTGTTACCGATCTATTTCCGTGAACCCAATGTCAATATCGGCATCGCTGGCATGGCTGGCAATGTGCCGCATTTGGTTGGCGAGCATTTGCTGAAATACGCAGGTTTAAAAGCGGGCAGTGCACAAGCACATGCGCATACGTATTTAGATTTTGAACGTGCTGCCCTGCAATACGGCAAGGTGGGCGGTTTTGCGCATTTGAGCACCTTAGTGAAGCAATTGCGATCAAGTCGGCCGGGTGCATTGTTGCTAGACGGTGGCGACACGTGGCAGGGCAGCGCGACCAGTTTGTGGACAAACGCACAAGACATGGTTGACGCTTGCAAGCTGCTGGGCGTGAATGTGATGACAGCGCACTGGGAGTTCACCTACGGCGAAGCTCGTATGATGGAAATCATTGAGAAAGATTTCGCCGGCAAAATTGATTTTGTAGCGCAAAACGTCAAAACCAAAGACTTTGAAGACCCAGTTTTCAAACCTTATGTGTTGAAAGAGATGAATGGCGTGACCTTCGCCATCATCGGTCAAGCGTTTCCATATACGCCGATTGCCAATCCAGGCTGGCAAGTGCCAAATTGGACATTCGGTATACAAGATGCGCAGATGCAAAAAACGGTCAACGAAGCACGTGCCAAAGGTGCGCAAGCCGTCGTGCTTCTGTCGCACAATGGCATGGATGTTGACTTGAAAATGGCGTCGCGCGTGACGGGTATCGACGTTATTTTGGGCGGCCACACGCACGACGGCGTACCAGTGCCAACGATGGTGAAAAACGCAGCAGGGCAAACGCTTGTGACGAATGCAGGCAGTAACGGCAAGTTTTTAGCAGTGCTTGATTTGGATGTGAAAGACAAAAAAATTGTCAATATCAACTACAAATTGCTCCCCATCTTTGCGAATTATTTGCCCGCAGACAAAGAGATGTCGACATTGATTGACAAAGTTCGTGCACCATACAAAGAAAAATTGTCTGAAAAACTGGCGGTGACTGAGGGTTTACTTTACCGTCGTGGTAATTTCAACGGCACGTTTGACCAGTTAATTACCGATGCGCTTATCAAGGTGCGTGGCGCTCAAATCGCATTCTCACCAGGTTTCCGCTGGGGCACATCATTGTTGCCCGGCCAAGCTATCACCCGCGAGCACGTGATGGATCAAACCGCCATAACGTACCCGTGGACAACGTTGACTGATTTAAGCGGCGAATCCATCAAAACGATTCTAGAAGACGTATGCGATAACCTATTCAACCCTGATCCGTATTACCAACAAGGTGGCGATATGGTGCGCACGGGCGGCATGAGTTACACCTGTGACCCCAGTGCCAAAGCTGGCTCGCGCATCAGCGATATGCGCTTTGGTGGGCAGTTGATGGAGGCAAGCAAAACCTACAAAGTAGCAGGCTGGGCACCGGTGCAAGAAGCCAGTAAAAATGCAGGCCCACCGATTTGGAATATTGTTGAGACGTATCTTAAAGACAAAAAAACCATAGGCCCCGTCAAGCTATACAACCCTAAATTGTTGGGTTTAGATGGCAATCCGGGTGTGGTTATTTGACGGCTTGAAAGATCATGCAAATGTGTAGCAGATTGAGTAGAAGGCAATTTGTAAAGTATTCAAGCTTCGGTGCTGTTTATGCTGCCTCATCATCGATTTCGTGTGGCGTGCTTGCGCAAGCGCTGCAACGCGTGCTGCCAGAATCAAAGTCTCTCATCGCAGAAATTGCCCAGTCGTTGAAAACATCAAAACCTTTGATCGTTTTAGTCAGCTTAGACAATTGCCCATTTTGTAAAATCTCTCGCGAAAATTATTTGATTCCGCTTGGTCGTGAGCAGTCTTTGCAAGTCGTGCAAGTTAATATTGGCCATACCACTGCCATTGTTGATGCACAAGGTAAACGCACAACGCAAGCAGAGCTTATTAAAAGTTGGAACATCAATGCAGCGCCAACAGTCCTGTTTCTAGGCAAGAACGGACAAGAAATTGCGCCGCGCTTGGTGGGTGGAACAGCGTCTGATTTTTATGGCGCATATTTGCAAGAGCGTGTTGATCTATCGATCAAAATTCTGAAGTCAGCATAAATTAATCTGGAACTTTTATCCCCTTTTTGCGCCGCCATCTTGCTAGTGGTAAGCCATATTCGCGGCTGATGGCATATCGTCCTACAAACGCATTCGGCATCAGCTGATGTCTTTTTTGTTATAAAAATTTACAGTTGTTCTATGGGCTGCGAGTTTTATAGCTCATCAGCGCATATTTATAATCAAACTGTAAAGGACTCATATGAACTGGGATCAAATTCAAGGTAATTGGAATCAAGTAACCGGTAAAGCGAAAGAGCAATGGGGGAAATTGACAGACGACGATATGGTTATCGTTGACGGCCGTCGTGACCAACTCTCAGGTAAGTTGCAAGAACGTTATGGTATTGCGAAAGAAACTGCAGAAGAGCAGATTGCTGATTGGGAGAAAAAAGCAACTGATTCATGGTTTACCAAAAAATCTTAAATAGCATTGAGGTAGGAATAAATACTGAACTATTTTGATAGTTGTGTCGTATTTGTTATCGGCGTTTTAGTTTGCCTGACCAATCCTAGCAAACTAAAACGCATCTCCATAGTTGCCCTTAAAGCCAGTATTCCCACAGCCTCGCAATCACTTCCTTTAAGTGAATATCAATTGGGCGACGTATCCAATCTTCCAACTTTACCGGCTCAGATGCCGCCAAATCTTTGTCAAACATGGCTTGTACTTGGTCTCCAAACTCTTTGCCCAGTACCACAGCATTTAATTCATCATTGTGCAGAAAGCTGCGCCAATCGAGATTGGTCGAACCTACCGTTGCCCAAACCCCATCTATCAGAGCCGTTTTTGAGTGCAGTATGACGCCTTGACGCTGGTAAATTTTGATCCCAGCTTTAAGCAGGTCCGAATAGTGCGCGCGCCCAGCATGTAGTGCCAGCCAGGAATCGGTCTGACTAGGTAAAATCAAAGTGACATTGACACCTCGCGCAGCAGCATCTTTTAGAACGGTTAGAAGCTGAATATCAGGTACAAAGTAAGCGTTCGTCAACTGCACGCTTATTTTGGCGGTGTTGATTGCTGAAAGTAGGGCTACATAAATGACGCTGGCTGTATCGTCGCTAGAACTTCCAATGGCGCGAACAACATCTTTTCCTGCATTTACTAGCGGTGGGTAATAATTTTTGCTAGCTAATGGATTACCTTTTTGCTTTTCCCATGTCGCAATAAAGAGTTTTTGAAATTCTGCAACGACAGCGCCTTGAAGTTTGATATCAGTATCACGCCATGCTAAGGCGGTTTCTTCGCGTGGTTTGAGAGATTTTTTGAATGAACTGCCCGAATGGACGCTGCTGATGTTGATACCACCCATGAATACGATCTCGCCATCAACGATGAGTAGTTTTCTGTGATCGCGCTGGTTAAGTGACCAATCTTTTCGTGCGGCCATTGGGTTGATAGGATTAAACTCCAGCACATTGATGCCAGCATCTTCAAGTTGTTTAAAAAAGAGATTGGGTGTTGTGCTCGTACCAACACTGTCGCGAATAACATTGACTTGTATACCTTGCGATTGTTTTTCGATCAGCGCTTTCGCGAATAATTTACCAATATCATCGTCGTCAAAAATATAGGTTTCTAAATTGATGTGATCTTTTGCCAACGCAATAGCTGATAGCATGTCTCGGTAAGTGTCAGAGCCATCTTGCAATAACGTTACTTTATTGCCAATGACTAAAGGGCTGCCAACTATAGCTTCTTCTATCGCCAAGTGTTGGTCAAGTAAATTGTCATCACTGGCATTTGCTTTGATGCGGTCGAGAATGGCTTTGCTTTGAGCTTTTGACAATGCACCATGCGTACCCACCATGTGTATGGGTTTAGCTGCGTTACGACTCATGTCCGGCACAAATCTCGGCAGTGAATTGCATCCGGCTAACAACGTAAAGCACAATAAGCAAGTATTGAGTACGACCCATCTGAGGTTTGTGGGGGAAATATTCATTTGTAAGAACTTAATTATTGCGATTAAAAAAAAACTTCATGCGACGCAATTTAATTGCACCGCATGAAGTTTTTAGATGGCTATAAAATTATGGACGAACAATAATGTCGTTGCGTACTGATTTTATATTCTTCACGTTGCGAGCAATATTTTCAGCTTGCATTTTTTCTGCATTTGATTTTGCGAAACCCGACAATTGTACAACACCATTGAGCGTTTCAACGCTGATGGACGTTGCGGCAACAGTGCGATCTTCTGCAAATTTTGCTTTGACGACAGTCGTGATACTGGTATCGTCAACATAGGCACCTACTGACTCTTGCCCGCGACCAACGGCACAACCTGTTGCGCTGATGATAGTGATGCCAGCCATGGTGGCGAAAATGAGTGCGCGTGTGTATTTCATTGTTGTATCCTCTGAGTTAAATTAAGACTGACTTGGTGCAAACTAAAAAAATCTGTCAATCAATGGCACCACACTAATTGACTAGATGAAATTCACTGACTATTTTTCAAGCCAATCACTGAGTTCATTTGCATGCTCTTCCTCATCAGCCAAAATATCTTCTAGCATGCGTCTGGTTGTTGGATCTTGTTCACCGATAAGTGCAATCATTTGTCTATAACTTTCAACCGCAACACGTTCTGCAATTAGATTCACGCGAACCATGACTTGCAAGTCGTTTGAATCATCGTAATCAGCATGACTTCTTGCCAGCAGTGTTGATGGTGAAAAATCAGGTTCCCCGCCCAGCTGAACGATCCTTGTGGCTATACGGTCCGCATGCCCAGACTCTTCGTTGGCATGCACCAAAAATTCTTCTGCAATTTTGGGGGAATTTGAGCCTGTTGCCATGAAGTAATGGCGTTTGTAACGCAGGACACAGACCAATTCAGTTGCTAAAGAATCGTTGAGCAGTTTGACGATAGCATCACGATGGGGACCATATGCTGGCGTGATCGCGCCGTTGTCAATACTTTTTTTAGCAGCGTCCAATGCAGATAAATCAAGTTGAAATTTATCATCTGTATTTGACTTCGTGCTCTTTGGTGTGGTTTTCATGTGTTGCTAGACTTTCTATTGCTTTAATTTTTACTACTGTTTATATTTATTCAATTTGCTAGAATTTACGAATCTGTAGTGACTTAAATGCTGAAGCCATAACAGCTAGTGTCACAAATCGCCAAGGTTTTAAAATTACAATTGCTGCACCTATACCAGCCGCAATACCTAGCGTCTTTACCGGATTACTTGCGGCATAGCTGGAGACAATGGGTTTTATAATTTGATAAACTTGGTTGTCTTTTTGCATAAAGCTAACAATTTCAGAACGACTACGAGACAGTCTTTCTTCAGGTGTCGATTCTGGTTGTGAGCTGGAATTTGAGTATTGTGATTTTTTCATAACATGTCTCACTTTGCTTCATGCCCCGCAGCTAAACGAATAGCCTGCGCATCACTAAAAAACTGTGATTTGATGTTGGAGAAAAAGCCAGAAAGTACTGATTTTTTCGTATAAGCCAAAGCAATGATCGAACACAGCATCATTGCTCCAGGCACGACCACCAAAATCCAATGAAATTGGTTTTGAAGTACACCCAACATCAAAGCAATGCCAGCTAAACCCAAACCTGTACATCCAAATACAACGACCATGATCCAAATCAAAACACGGTTCACTATCGTACGACTTGCATCGCTGGCTTCTTTCGCCAATAAAGCTGTATACGCACTTAAATGATCAACGACCAAATCAGGACGTCGAAGGATAGTTAAACACAGCGGATGCATCGTTTCGCCTTTAAATTAATAGCGGTGTGAGTTGTTGCGTGAACGCATGGACGTTATCAATACCGCAACTGCGGCACCAACAGCAGCAGCCATCAGCACAGAACGAACAGGTTGTTCTGATACATATTGTGTTGACGCTTTGGAGGCACGGTTAATGGCGTGCTGCGCGTACTCTTTAGCGTCAGAGGCCATATCCATGCTTTGCTTGGCCAGTTTTTGCGCGGTCACAGCCATCAAATCAACCATAGGGTCGATGCGATTATGAATTGTGTCGCTGGCTTGTTCAGCTGTTGACGATACTGCTTTTTCAGCAGAATGAAGCAAAGAGTCGGAAGTTTGGCGTATGTTTTCCATCGCATCTTTTGAATTTTTTGAGTCTAGTATGTTCATAGTGATTCCTAATTATTTTTTAAGCAAACTGATCACAAAAGTGACGATTGCCATGATGGCGAAAATGAAGAAAAGAATTTTTGCGATTTCGACTGCGCCTGCGGCGATACCGCCGAAGCCGAAGATGGCTGCAACTAATGCTATAACCAAGAAAATGACTGAATAGTGCAACATAAAAGCTCCTTAATGCGACTGAAATGAAAGTGATTTCTTGTTGAAATACTTTTCACTCAACCAGTACCAAGGTTATGCTTTCAAGTGCTGCGGTGAAATCAGCCTTTGGCCTTAACGCGCGTCAGAATTAATGATACTGCGTAGTAGGTGAACTCCTACATATGCATCTATATTCAGTGTTACTTTTGCATCTACTTTTTACTGATATTGATTGTCGGAATTGTTGCCAAAATATGTGTACCGCTGTCCAGCATACTGGTAATGACCAACTTCCCACCTAGAGCCTCAACCCTGTGTTGCATGCCCAGTAAACCGTGGTGCGAATCATCAACTTTGTTTTTTTCAAATCCCACGCCATCGTCTTTCACCTGCACTGATATATAGCCCACTAAATTATGCAAACTTACAGTCACATTTTTTGCTTGAGCATACTTGCTGATATTGGTTAATGATTCTTGGACAAGTCTGTATACCGTCAGTTGTGCGTTACCACTTATGTCAACGGTTTCTAAATCGGTAGCGATGGTTAAATTGTTTTGTTTTTCAAAGTCTTGCGCTAATATTTCAAGCGATGACGTCAAACCAAGATTAGATAAAGAAGACGGTCGTAAATCTTCCACGATATTGCGCGTCATCGAAATGATGCTGTTTAAAGTGCTGTTGAGGTGCGTGAATCTGACTTCAGTATCAGGTGCCTTGCTCACGAGTAGCGATTTGAGTCTTGCAACGTCAAGTTTTGCCGCTGTTAGTAGGGAGCCAAACTCGTCATGCATCGCTCTGGCCAAGTCACCCCGTTCGTCTTCTCGGGTGTTTTGTAAATGTGTGGCTAGCTTAGCGAGGTTATCTGTTCTTTCCCTGACTAAAGACTCAATTTGCTCGCGCTCGCGCTGTAATGATTCTTTTTCTCTAAGCGCTGTGTCCACCAGTATTGTGTTTTGCCTCAGGTAGAGGTAAAAAGCCCAAAGTCCTGTCATCGCAAGTAACGCAATACCAATGCGCGAAATAACCAAAGTAGTTTGTATTTGACTCTTTGCCAAAATCACTTGAGCTTCTGAAATATCGGTTAATTCTGTGACGTATTTGCGTATAGCATCCATTTGTAATTGACCAATATCTGTGGAATGAACATATTTCCAAGCATCTTGGTTGCCATCTTTTCGCATACGAACGGTCAGCTCAAGCTCTGCAAGTTTGCGTGAAACATGTCTTGTCATCAGGTCATAGATGGCAGCTTGCCTAGGCAAGTTTTGCACCAAAGCATTCAAGACATCCAGCGTTTTGTTGATTTCAAGGGCTGAATTTGTATAAGGCTTTAAATAAGTCTCATTGCCGCTAAGTAAATAGCCGCGTTGGCCTGTTTCTGCATCGACTATTAGCCCCTGAAGTTTGTTTAATACGGCCAGTGTTTTTGTCGATTCTTCGATTTGTAAGGTTGCAGCAGTAGAGCGGTCAAAATTTTGATCGTTGATAAAAAATAACACACCAACGACCATGACAGCTAGCAGCATGCTGGTGCTGATTTTTGGGAACACAAATTTTTGCATATATACTTTTTACACAGACTGCCCAATTGAGTTAATAATAGGTTAGTTTATTTTTGACATGATTGGAAGTTTTAAACATGATAAATATTGGAATTGTTGATGACCATGCTATTGTGCGCTCAGGACTCAAGCAGTTTTTTTCTGACTTTGTTGACTTGCGCGTTATGGGTGAAGCGTGTAGCGGCAGGGAAGCTATAGATTTGGTGCGTAACATTGCCTTGGACGTGTTGATCATGGATTTATCAATGCCCGGCCAAAGCGGTATTGATGCATTGGCTATGATTCGTGCTAAAGCGCCAGACGTGGGCATTTTGATTTTGAGTGGCTATCCAGAAGAGCATTACGCCGTGAATTTGATTCGCCAAGGTGCAAGTGGCTATTTGAACAAAGCTTGTGACCCTATCGAGATTGTAGAAGCGATTCGTGTCATTGCATTGGGCAAACGGTTTATTACGCCGGCAGTTGCCGAGCTGTTGGCGCAGCAGTTGAACAAGCCTGGCAATCTGCAGTCGCATGAGCAGTTGTCTGAGCGTGAATTTCAAGTGTTTTTGAAACTGGCTAAGGGTGAAACTGCTGGTGACATCGCGACAACGCTTTCGCTTAGTGTCAAAACTGTTAGCACCTACAGAAGCCGTGTGATGGAAAAAATGTCTCTCGCCACGAATAGCGACTTGACCTACTATGCACTTAAACACAAGATGATCGACTGATGCTGCCAAAATTGCTGGCATGTGAGCTTCTAGGCTAACTAGATTGCTGACTGAAGTTGACGCAATACTCAAGTAATTGTTCAATCTCAGTTGATTTATCAAACACTGCGTCTGCACCTAATGTTGCACATTGTTTACGGACATCCTGCGTCGCGTAGTTGCTAAGCACGATGACTTTTTGTCGCGGAAGACGATTTTTGCATGCGGATACGACGCCTAAGCCGTTGCCTTGTTTCAAAAATAGATCAACAATCGCTAAATCCCATAAGTTGATGCTGTTTGAAAGCCACGCGACACCCTCCGCTTCGGTTTCTGCTGATCCAACAGTGGCCACAGGTGTCAGCTCCTCTAAAGTTGCAACCAAGTTATCCCGGATGATAGGATTGTCTTCCACTACATAAGTTTTAATTTGCACAACGTGTCACTTTTAAGCAATTTGTACTTTACATGTTGCAGGATGTTTTATATGTAAGCCTTGATGACTATAGCATGTAGGTTGCGACCTACATGCTAAAAGTTTTTGTTGAGCTACAAGTAGTTTGTTACGAACGTGGCTCACCCGCACGATTAACTGAAATCGTGCGTCCTGGAGGTGTTGTCATTTGGATACGATGCTCGATGTTGCGAAACGAATAAGTCACGTCCCAGTATTCAGGCCGAGTGTTCGCGGGCACTGTGGCACAACGCTGCACATTTTGAGTAACCACTTGCTGCCCACCGCCATTGCTTCCCAAGTTAGACCCCAAAGTTGCACCTGCAATCGCACCGCCTACTGTAGCTAGGTCTTTGCCTCGCCCACCGCCAACTTGATGACCCAAAATACCACCTAAAAGTGTGCCAGCAATCACTGCACCTGCATTGTCGCCACCTGTATTTTGTACCACTTGCTCGCGCTCTACCCAGCATCGTTGCGAAGGGCTGCCCATCACTGCTCGAATAGATGTGATGTTTGCTTCGTAGATACCTTCGCCACCGCGGCGGCGATTGTCGTACACAGGGTATGTAGGTGGTGCATAACGATCTTCATCAAATTGAGAACGGGTATCCACGACACGAACCGACGAAACACGATCATTGATGCCCATGGTTCTGAACGATGGATAGCGTCCCGGGCGCAAAACGGTGCATTGACCACCAAAACGGACATCATCACAAACTTCTACACGGTTATTCATAACAATGACAGACGATGCGCGGTCGTTGAAACCGAAGCGCTCAAAATTAGCCACATTGCGCTGTGTTGTGAACGAGCGCCCTTGAAAATTTTCGTTTTCGTAAAAAGTTATCTGCGCTAAAACTTGTGTAGTAACGGCAAATCCTGCAATTGCCAACAGCGTTTTGAGTTTGAATATCATAAATATCTCCAAAATAGGGATGAATAAATTGTGTAGTCTTAGTATTCTTCTCATCAATGCTGATCAACAGAGGACGAAATGCCGCATGTGTGTAGGTAAATGCCTTAGCCTTTTGTTGAAACTGATGCTGAGCTAAACGCATGCCATGCTTTTCCAAGAATCTCATCTTGCTGCGCGAATGCGTGACTCAAGCATGCAATTTTTATATCGTCACTATGTTCGGTAACGCACGGTCAAATCCAAATTGAATGTCTATTCTTAAGGCATGTCTCTTACACCCGCTAACTCAAAAATGGTGTCTGTAAGGCTTAAAAGTGGATAGTTATACAAACTATGCAGATTTTTTTATTTAAAGGGATTTGATATGAATAAATTTTTAATGACTAGCGTCGTATTGGCTGTTCTGGGTTTGACTGCTTGCGATAGACCCACGGTTATTGTTCCCGCTGTGCCAGTGGCTGTGCCAGGCCCTGCGGGTCCACAGGGTGCAACAGGCAGCCAAGGGGTGGGAGGTAACACAGGTAATACAGGCAATACTGGCGCTACGGGTGTGCAGGGTAGCCAGGGCAATGATGGCAACAAAGGTGATACGGGTAAGACAGGTGGCAACACTGCGGTCATTGTCGTACCTGCTGATGTTCCACCAGCAAAATGAATTGTATAAATTTTACAAATTCATTTTTACCCTATTTTTAGGAGAATCTCATGAGCTTAGGAACCATACTTTTAATTATTTTGATACTGATACTAGTCGGCGCACTTCCTAGTTGGCCGCATAGCAAGAATTGGGGCTATGGCCCTAGTGGTGGTATCGGACTGATAGTACTCATCATCGTCGTACTCTTGGTCATGGGACGAATTTAAAACTAGCCATGCGCCAGGCTGAGAGCAGTCTTATGAGAATATGTCTTTATCTCAGTTTGGCCGTGTCGCTGCCGATGCTGGCCGCTTGCAGCGATTTAGCAAAGCTACCTGTTGAGGCAGGTTATGGTGCACAGCCAATCCTGCCTTCACCTAATCAAACGCTTATTCCAACGGTGAATATCGCACCAGCCAAAGGTTGGAACGCGGGAGACAAGCCT
>JANPLX010000008.1:0-3674 GCA_031422495.1 Polaromonas sp.
GCGGGTCGTTCAACCCCATGACTTTGCTCACAATAACTGCAAAGGACAGCGAGCCAACCAAATACGCGGCGATGGCGGCGATGATGGGGTAAAACTGGACTAAGGCACTGATATTGTTTGAATTTTCCACAATTTGTCTCCGCTTTTTTTATTATTATTGCGCAGGGTCCCTAATCTCCCAGCGAATCTTGTCGATCTCAGCCAACACTTCTGGCGATAACGTTGTGCCATACGCATCAATACATTCGTCCAGCTGCGCCAACGTGCGCACACCAATGATGGTGCTGGCGATTTGCCATTTGGTGTAGCAAAACGCCAGTGCCATTTGCGTCGGCGTCATGCCGTTGGCGACGGCCAAAGCGTTGTAGCGACGCGCAGCGATCAGTGCATCTGGGCGGCCCCAGCGCTGCTTGCGCATGGTTTCAAACATGGTTAACCGTGCGTCTGCCGGAGCGCCCTCGCCAGACAAGCCGCTCTTGTCAAACTTGCCAGTGAGCAAACCAAAGGCCAGTGGCGAATATGGAATTTGCGAGACATTTAGGCGGTGCATGGTTTCGTCCAAGCCGTTTTCAAGCGTGCGGTTGAGCAAGCAATACGGGTTTTGCACCGTGGCGATTTTTGGCAAACCATGCTGCTCGGCTAAGCGCACGAATTCGTGAACGCCGTAGGGTGTTTCGTTGCTCAAACCAATCGCGCGGATTTTGCCCGCTTTGACGAGTTTGCCCAAGGCTTGCAGCTGCCCCAAAATCGGTGTGACGTCCAATTCTTTGCTCGGGTCGTAGTTCAAAATGCCAAACGCTGGCACGTGGCGCGATGGCCAGTGGATTTGGTACAGGTCGATCACGTCCGTCTTCAAGCGCTTCAAGCTGGCGTCGCAGGCGTCAATCATCATTTGCTCGGTCAAGTCGGGGTCGCCGTTGCGAATCCAGTTCATGCCACGCGCAGGACCGGCCACCTTGGTAGCGAGTACTAACTTCTTACGCACTTCAGGGCGCTTGGCAAACCAGTTGCCGATGATGATTTCAGTGTGGTTGTACGTTTCTGGGCGCGGCGGCACGGCGTACATTTCGGCGGTGTCAAAGAAGTTGATGCCCTGCTCTAGGGCTCTGTCCATGATGGCAAAAGAAGTAGCTTCGTCCACTTGCGCGCCAAAAATCATTGTGCCTAGACAAATGGGGGTGACTTTGAGGTCGCTTGAGCCGAGCTGGACGAGTGGAAAATTTTTCATGGTTTTGTGGGTTTCGAGTGGGTTTTGAGTGGGTTTTGAACAGGTGATGCCTTTTATTCTAGCGACAACTGGAAGCCTTAGAACCTATACTGTGCAGGTAAACACGGGAACAGGAAACGAATATGGCAACTCAAGGGAAAAACAACAGGAAAGCCAAGACGGCAGTTGCGGCTTCAGACGCCAAGGCTATCGATGCGCCAAGCCTGGTCCAAGTGAACCCCAGCTTTGAAGAAAGTTTCCCAATCGTGGGGATTGGCGCTTCAGCAGGTGGGCTTGTAGCCTTCGAAGCCTTCTTTTCTGGCATGCCTACTGATGTTGACACCGGTATGGCTTTTGTGTTGGTGCAGCATCTGGCGCCTGACCACAACAGCATTTTGACAGCGCTCTTGCAGCGCTGCACGCGCATGAAAGTGTACGAAGTCGAAGATGGCGTGACGGTACAAAAAAACTGCGTTTACATCATCCCACCCAACCGTGACATGGCGTTTTTGAACGGCACGCTGCAACTGATGGAGCCCACCGAGCCGCGTGGCCACCGCCTGCCGATTGACATTTTTTTTCGCTCATTGGCGCAGGATCAGCGCCAGCGCGCGATTGGCATCGTTCTGTCCGGCACGGGCAGTGACGGCACACTGGGCGTACGCGCCATCAAGGCTGAGGGCGGCGTGGTGATGGCGCAAATCCCCGACTCCTGCGAATTTGATGGCATGCCGCGCAGCGCCATCGCCACCGGCGTGGTTGATTATGAGCTGCCGCCAGCCGAGATGCCCGACCAACTCATCGCTTATGTGAAACATGCTTTTGGCCGCAAAACACCGCTGGGAGACCTGTCAGCACCGCTTGCCGACAATGCACTGAAAAAAATCTTTATCTTGCTGCGCAGCCAGACCAGCCATGATTTCTCACAATATAAGCCCAGCACCATTTGCCGGCGGATTGAGCGGCGCATGGCGGTGCATCAAATAGATACCGCCGAAGCCTACGTCAGGTATCTGCAGCAAACGCCTGTTGAAGTGGAGGCGCTTTTTCGAGATTTGCTGATTGGGGTGACCCACTTTTTCCGTGATACAGAGGCTTTTGCCGTGCTGGAAGATCAAGTTATTCCTATGCTTTTCGAGGGCAAGCCGCCTGGTGCGACTGTCCGCGCTTGGTCAACTGGCTGCTCAACTGGCGAAGAAGCCTATTCCATCGCCATTTTGTTGTTTGAGCAATCAGAAAAATTAAAACAAAGTTTCAAACTGCAGCTTTTCGCCTCAGACATAGACAGCCGCGCCATAGAGGCGGCACGCGCTGGTGTTTACCCAATCAGCGCAACCACGCATATATCACCTGAGCGCTTGGCTCGTTTCTTTACCGCCGAGCCGGATGGCAGCGCTTACCGCATCCATAAAAATATCCGCGATATGCTGATATTTTCTGAGCATGATGTGATCAAGGATCCACCGTTTTCCAAGCTTGATTTGATCATCTGTCGAAATTTGCTGATTTATTTGAATTTAGATCTGCAAAAAAAGCTCATCACACTGTTTCACTATTCGCTGCAAGCGCAGGGCATTTTGTTTTTAGGCAGCTCTGAAACGATTGGCGAGTTGGGCGATTTGTTTAACGTGCTGGATCGAAAAAGCAAGATTTACCAGCGCAAGGAAGATTTTCAAGATGCGCGACGTGCCACTTTAGGACGTTTTTTGCCCCCCACGATGTACAAAGACAACGATCAAGCTTTGTTTACAGGAAAAATACCACACCCGGTAAAGCTGTCGCTGCGCGAATTGACCGAGCAAGCGTTCTTGCACCAGCTTGCACCCGTAGGCGCGTTGGTGAACAGCCATGGCGATATTTTGTACCTGCATGGCCGAGCAGGCATGTATTTAGAGCCGGCTATGGGCGATGCAGGCATCAACAACATTTTGAAAATGGCGCGTGATGGTTTGCGGCGTGACTTGACCACCGCGCTGCACAAAGCTGCCAGCAGCAAAGATCGCGTCCAGTGCCAGAACATTCGCGTTAAAACCAATGGTCATCACTCGCTGGTTAACTTCAGTGTGTCGCCGGTCGCGTCTGCACCTGCGGGCGCACTTGATTCGCCGCTGTTTTTGGTCATTTTCGAAGCAGTGCCAGAACCGCTAACCCAAATTCATGCGGTGCCTGCTCTACCTGCTGCCGCGCAAGTGGGTAGCCACGACGGTGATGCGAACGCAAAAATCGCCGAGCTTAGCGCGGAACTGCAAGCCAAGGAGGAATACCTGCATGCCGCCAACGAGGAGCTAGAAACTTCGAACGAAGAGCTCAAATCGTCCAACGAAGAGATGCAGTCGGTCAACGAAGAGCTGCAATCGACCAACGAGGAGCTGGAAACCTCGAAGGAAGAAATGCAATCCATCAACGAAGAGCTGGCCACCGTCAACACCGAATTGCAAACCAAGGTGACTGACTTTTCTCGCGCCAA
>JANPLX010000009.1:0-4933 GCA_031422495.1 Polaromonas sp.
TTGCGATGGCCGAAAATAAACGGGGCCATCTTAGGGTTCCAGAAACGAGTTTGGTGTCCGAAATGAACGCCCGCATCTAGCATTTCACGCATGGTTACTGACATGATAAATTCCAATTAAATCAAAAGGTTAGGTCTAAAACCAGTCCGATTTGTCACAATGAGGTCTATGTTTTCACATACTGCTCTTTGCGCAACACCTTGAATGGACTGATTCGCGAATAACTTTGCCAACTTTGCACACGGCGTCATCACGTGGTGTGTTAGCTTGGTAAAGCCGTTCAATTATAGCATGGCAACGGTTTTACATCCAACTAGAGATTACACTCAAGCACACACTTTTACCTTTTGGTCTATTCTAGTTTTTTAGCAGATTCACCCATGAAAATTGCCATTGTTGGCGCAGGCGTTATCGGCGTCACCACGGCTTACGAGCTAGCGCGTGACGGCCATGATGTCACCGTTTTTGAGCGCAACTCCGCCATC
Source organism: Polaromonas sp. (assembly GCA_031422495.1). Classification (GTDB taxonomy): domain Bacteria; phylum Pseudomonadota; class Gammaproteobacteria; order Burkholderiales; family Burkholderiaceae_C; genus Aalborgiella. The sequence goes on from JANPLX010000009.1 coordinate 486, forward strand.
GCCGTTGAATCTAGCTTTGCCAATGCAGGCGTCATCTCGCCGGGCTACGTGGCACCTTGGGCCGCTCCTGGCATGCCGCTGAAAGTATTCAAACATTTGTTCAGCCGCCATGCCCCTGTAAAGATAAAATTTCCTTTGTCAAACAACGACTTAGCTTGGATGTGGCACTGGTGGCGTGCGTGTAAGCTGGGCACCTATATCGCCAACCGCAGCCGCATGCAGGCGCTTGCCAGCTACAGCCGCGACCGTTTGCATGAGATCACCGCTGATTTATCGCTTGAATTTGAACGCAACCAAGGCTATATGGTGCTACTTCGTAACGCCAAAGACAGCGCTTTGATGCAGCCCAATTTGCAAGTGTTGCGCGAAACTGGCGTGCCATTCAAAGAAATCTCTGCCGACGAAGCCCGTTTGATCGAACCCGCCATTAACCCCGATAACGACTTTTTCGGCGCCGTACACATGCCGAATGACGAAGTGGGCAATTGCCGTGAGTTCACCTTGCTTCTGAGAGCTGAATCTCAACGACTGGGTGTTAAATATGAGCTAAATTCGACTGTAGCCAGCGTATCATATGCTTCTAAAGCTATTATAAATATAGCGAATGAAAGCACGCCTCGGCAGTTTGATGCCATCGTCATGTGCGCTGGCGTGGACAGCGCCACATTGCTCAAACCGATTTTAAAGCCATTGAAACGTAAGCTGCCACTTGTTCCCATTTACGGCTATTCCATCAGTGCAGCGGTGCGTGAACCGCTGAACGCACCGCGCAGCGCCTTGATGGACGAACGCTACAAAGTGGCGATTTCGCGCTTAGGCAACCGCGTTCGCGTGGCGGGTAGTGCCGTGATTGGCGGCAAGCATGACAATTCACCCGAAAATCGCAATATTCAGGCTATTTCAACCCTTTATAAAGTGCTGCAAGACTGGTTTCCTGGCGCTGCACATATTTCAAATATGGGTGCCAGCGTCCACGAATGGCAAGGTGCTCGCCCGATGTTGCCCGATGGGCCGCCTGTGATTGGCCCTAGCGGAGAACCCAACATCTGGTTGAACTTAGGGCATGGCTCTAGCGGCTGGGCGCTGAGCTGCGGGAGTGCGCGAGTTTTGGCAGATTTGATTGCCCATCGCACGCCTGACGTTGACGCCAGCGGCTTCAATATTGAGAGATTTAGCTGAATTTGGCCATTTTTAACAGTTTTTAATAACTTTTAATAATTTTTAATAACTTTTATGACAGACATAGTCGAATCTCACCATTTTGATGTGGTCATCATTGGCGCTGGCGCTGCCGGTTTGTTCTGCGCGGGCGTAGCAGGTCAGGCGGGTTTAAAAGTTTTAATCATCGACCACAGCGACAAAGTCGCTGAAAAAATCCGCATCTCAGGTGGCGGACGCGCTAATTTCACTAACAAAGACGTCAGCCCCGCCAACTTTCTGAGCGACAACCCACACTTTTGCCGCAGCGCCCTCTCCCGCTACACTCCGCGCGACTTCATCGCCCTGATGGACAAGCACGGCATTGCTCACCACGAAAAGCACAAAGGCCAGCTATTTTGCGACAACTCGGCGCAAGATTTGATCGATATGTTGCTACGTGAGTGCGACGCTGGCGGTGTCGAGCGCTGGCAGCCGTGCCAAGTGCAGAGCATTCGACACACAGACTCTGAAACGGCATCAAAAGCAACTGATTTAGCTAATTTAACCGATTTAGAGCATGAAAATGACTCTAGCCGGCGTATTAATTGCCTAAGTAGCTATAAAATTAATAGCAATAAAGGTATTATTTGTACTGACAATATCGTCATTGCAACTGGCGGATTGTCTATTCCCAAAATCGGAGCCACTGATTTTGGTTACCGCATCGCCAAGCAGTTCAACCTACGCATGGTCGAGCCGCGCCCCGCCCTTGTGCCCTTGACGTTTGATGGCGATGCATGGCTTCCCTATGCTAATTTGGCTGGCTTAGCTTTGCCAGTTGTCATTGAAACGGGTACCAAGAAATCAAAACCGAAAGAGAAAGCGGTTTTTTCAGAAGATTTACTCTTCACCCACAAAGGCTTAAGCGGTCCCGCCGTTTTGCAAATTTCTAGCTTTTGGCGTGAGAACACGTCAATTAGACTCAACTTAGCACCAAATACTGATTTTTTGGCACTTTTACAGCAAGCTAAAGCTCGTTCACACAAACTGGTGACGAATGAATTGGCCAACCTCGTCCCTTCCCGTTTGGCAGAAGCTTGGACCAGTACCGACGCAACTTTGCAACGCCCCATGAGCGATGTACCTGACAAAGCATTGATTCAATTGGCACAGCGACTCTCAAATTGGGAGCTAACGCCCACGGGCACCGAGGGCTACAAAAAGGCCGAAGTCACGCTGGGCGGGGTAGATACGCGGGATGTGTCGTCGCAAACCATGGAATCTAAGCAACCAGGGCTGTATTTCATTGGTGAGGTGCTGGACGTGACTGGCTGGTTGGGCGGCTACAACTTCCAGTGGGCATGGGCAAGTGCGTTTGCCTGTGCTCAAGGTTTAGCGCAAGGGTTAAATACCAAGCTGGCTACACCAATTCCCGATCCGTCAACTCCTTCTTGACATACGCATAAAACACGGGTGCCGCCACCAAGCCTGGCAGACCAAACAGCGTTTCCATCACCAAAATAGCGGTCAACATTTCCCATGCACGGGCATTGATTTGGCTACCGATGATACGGGCATTCAAGAAATATTCCAGCTTGTGAATCACAACCATGAAAACCAGCGACGCCACGGCTATTTGTAGCGAATGTGAGAGCCCGACGATGACGATGACGGTGTTTGACACAATGTTGCCCACCACAGGAATCAACCCCACCAAAAAAGTGATGGCGATCATGCTTTTGGTCAACGGCAAATGCACACCTGCCATAGGCAAAATAACCAGCAAATAAATCGCGGTGAAAGCCGTGTTGATCAGCGATATGCGCACCTGGGCATAGACAATTTTGCTAAACATCAGGTTCAAATTGACAATGCGGTCTAACATCGCTTTGGCAAAAGGGCGATAGTTGTCCTCTGTCGTCGCGTCTTGCAAGGCAACCAGGCTGCCAATGATCATGCCTAAAACGAGTTGCAAGACGATATGCCCCGCCTCTTTGCTTAAGCCTTTTGCTTCAGCAGAATGCTCTCGCAGCCAGTCGGTTATCCACTCGCGAAGCGCTACGACGCCATCTGGCAGATTGGTGCTCACCCAGAGTGGGAGTTGGTTCCGCGAGCCTTCAATAATATCGGCCAGCTTTTGCAGCAAGTGTTGAAAATTACTCGCATCGCTTCGCAAAAAAATCACGACTGCCCAAATGCCAGCGCTGATGATCAAAACAATCAAAGACGACAACATCACAACGGCAATCGTGCGCGCTTGTGTGCTGGTGTAGCGCTTTTCAATGGTGGGCACCAGCAAATGGGCCAGGGAGTACACCAACAGACCCGAAAACAAGGCGATGAGCATGCTAAATTTGACTACGAGTAAGAGCGCAATCGCCGTAAGCACATAAGAGAAGATTTCTGGCGCTGTGAGTGTGTTTGCTTTTACGGTATTTTCAGTAGTCATATGAAAATGTAACCCAAATTAGTCTCTATGGGGGAAGTGTGACAACGGCCCAAAAATTAGGTATAATCCTATGCTTTACTGCTGCACTCATGAGCCATTGTTCTGTGTAGCTACAAATACCCCGCGCGGGGCCGCGATCTTCCCAGCGCAATTATTTTTCGGAAATTATTATTTCATGACCACTATTCGTTTAAAAGAGAATGAGCCGTTTGATGTTGCACTGCGTCGCTTTAAGCGCCAGATCGAGAAATTGGGTTTATTGACAGACCTGCGCGCTCGTGAGTTTTACGAGAAACCAACCACCGAGCGTAAGCGTAAGAAATCTGCTGCTGTCAAGCGCAACTACAAGCGTATTCGCGCGATGCAGTTGCCAAAGAAGATGTACTAAATCGTATTCGCTTCACAGCAGCTCTTCTTACAAACTAAGCCCGCAAGATTTTGTCTGCGGGCTTTTTTTACTTTTAAACTTAGAATAAATTGATACAAGGAAAAAGCCATGCTACTCAAAGACCAAATCACCGAAGACATGAAAACCGCCATGCGCGCTAAGGACACTGAGCGCTTGGGCACGATTCGCCTGTTGTTGTCTGCTTGCAAGCAAAAAGAAGTCGATGAGCGCGTCGTTTTGGACGACACTATGGTCATCGCCATCATCGACAAAATGATCAAGCAGCGCAAAGACAGCATTGACGCATTCACCAAAGCCGACCGCAAAGACATGGCCGACAAAGAAGCGGCTGAAATCACCGTGCTGCAGGGCTATTTGCCTGTGCGAATGACGTCTGATGAGGTGCTAGCCGCCGTCAAAGCCATTGTTGCAAGCTTAGGTGCTGCGGGTCCTGGCGACATGGGCAAAGTA
>JANPLX010000010.1:0-3718 GCA_031422495.1 Polaromonas sp.
GACCAAATCGCCGTTTCGCAAATGGATCACCACCGCAGTTTTCAACGTCGTCTACGTCGTGCGCGACCGCAGCGCCGCAGACGATCCATTACAACCGCTGGTGGAAGCACTGGCCAGTGGCGACTCCATCATCATTTTTCCTGAGGGTATGCGCGGCCAAGCGGAGGAGCCGCTGCCCTTCAAATCTGGCCTGTACAACTTGGCGCAAAAGTTTCCGAATGTGGTGCTGATTCCAGCATGGATCAATAATATCCAGCGTGTCATGCCCAAGGGGGAGTATGTGCCTGTGCCGGTGCTGTGCTCGGTCACTTTTGGTGCGCCCATGCAAATTGGCGAAAATGAAGACCGACGTGTTTTTTTAGACCGTGCTCGTTTAGCGGTGATGCATTTGCGGGACGTATAAGCGTGGTTATGTCATGAACTTCGGTACCTACCAATCCCTCAAAAATCTGACGACAAATCAGCAAGTCGGTGCGCTGTTTATCATCGTTTTTGGCGTATTGCTACTTGCCACAATTGCAGCCTTTTCTCTCTCACTACGCAGCTATGACGACGAAGCCAAGGCATTACGCCGCCACCATGATTTGCGCAATTTTGAAGGTGTTCTTAGCACCAGTTGGATGATGGCTTTGGTGTTTTGGCTGGGTTGGGTCTCGGGTACTTCTGTCGCATTGGTGTTGTTTGGATTTGTGTCGTTTTTCTGCTTGCGTGAATTTTTAACGCTTTCGCCTACCAAACGCGGCGATCACCGCAGCTTGATTTTGGCTTTCTTCGTGATTTTGCCGCTGCAATATTGGCTGGTGGCGTCGGAGCGGTTTGAGCTGTTCTCTGTGTTCATTCCCGTTTACGTGTTTTTATTGATTCCAGTGGTTAGCGCGCTAGCTAACGATTCGGAGCGTTTTTTGGAACGAAATGCCAAACTGCAATGGGGCATCATGGTGTGTATTTATGGGCTCAGCCACGTCCCTGCGCTACTGTTGCTTGACTTCCCCAATTACGATAATAAAAACTCATTTTTGGTGTTTTTTCTAGTCATCGTTGTTCAGGTTAGCCAACTGGTGCAGCACTTGGTCTCACGCATCTGGAAATGGAAACCCTTTGTTCCCAACATCAGCCAAAGCTTCAATTGGGGCAGCGCCCTGATTGGCATTACTGTCGGTAGCGTCTTGGGTGGTGCGCTAGCAGGCATAACACCGTTCGTACCTGGGCAGGCGTTTGTCATGGCATTTGTGGCCTGCGTGGCAGGAACGATGGGGCATTTGGTCATGAAAGCTCTTAAACGCGACCGTGGCATTCCCATTTGGCGCAGCGAACGTGGCAACATGCAGGCGGGCGTTACGGGTGCGGGCGGCTTGCTAGAACGCGTCGATGCACTGTGCTTTGCTGCGCCCGTGTTTTTCCATTTCGTGCAGTGGTATTTTGGGCTGTATCAGTAATAAAAACCAATTAAAACCAATAAGTTAGGCACAAATACGCATCTAGCCTACGTATTTATTGCCCAAGCTGATATTTTATTTATAGCAAATGAACGCGACTACTAGATTGGCGACGATTATTGAGCTTTCAACAGCTCTGGCACGTGCAGCAGGATGAACTCGTTGTCATCGTTCTTCCCAAGCTGGCGGCCAGAAGAGTACGGTAGGTTGTTGTCATTGGCGACGATGATGTGCTCAGCGTCCACCACATCCACATCTTCGATGGTAACGAATGGGAATGTGAACTTGCCGTCTTTACCACCTACTTTAGCGACACCTTTGGGGTCGGCAATGTCCATCAGGTCGATGTAGCCTATCTTGCGTACAAAGCCATCAGCGTCAGTGTCTTTCAAGCTGATTTTGTAGACGCGTTTGAATTTGGCGGGCACGTTTTGGCAATCTGGACGAACTGGGCCGTTACAGGCGGTGTCGGCCGTGCCTTCACCATTGTCGCGCTCAATGATGAGGCCAGTGTCAGCATCAATCATGTTGAAGTCGCCAATGTTATTGCCGTTGACTTCCAGTGTATACTTCCAAGAGCGGTTGGTCCACTCGCCTTTGGCGACGTTGAATTCCAAAACGCGCAAGTATTCGCGCCCATCTTTGTTGTCCCATTTCTTCTCGGTTTCGTTCCACAACGGGCCTTCGAGCAAAGGGTATAGAAATTGGCCGTCTTTAGACACAGCCATGCCTTCGTAGCCGCGTGAGCGACGGGCCGGGGTCGAGAAATTCGCGGCTGCTGGCGTGGTGGCTGGCGTGGCTACAGAGAAATGGTCAGGTGAACGCAGCAGCCTGCCATCTACTTTGGTCTCGAACACGGCAAGCACTTTGCCCCTGCGGTCGGTCTTGACCAAGTAGGGGCCAAGTTCGTCGCCAAACCAAACGTCGTCGCCTATGAATTGGATGGACTCAATATCAAAATCGGCGCCCGTCAGGTAACGCTTGCTTGTGCCTTCGTTGACGATGAGGAACGGCGTCTTTTTATCTGGATCGTGCAAAAAGACGGTGGCCAGCCGCGCGACTGCACCGCTTTTCCAGTCAGGCTTCACGTGGTGAAACATGAGCATAGCGTCAGGCGAGTTGGCCTTGCTGCCGTAACCATTGTCGGACAGCACCCAATAGCTGCCGTCTTTCATGGCCTTGATGCCAGAGAAACCCTGCACCGGCTGCCCCTTGAAGGGCAAGCTAATGCCTGTGGGTTTTGGCACGTCTTTAGCAGACAGGAAAGAGCTGCCCGCGATGGATTCGAGACGGTCTTCACGTCGGGCATCTGGCGTGGTGTATTTTCCTGATGTCTTCAGGCTGTCAGGCGCATCCTTGGGCGGTGTGATAAAGCTCTTCGCTGGCAAAGCAGCGTGGCCCACCAAGGTGGCGGGGAATAATTGTTGAGCGGCTGCGGGTAGTACCGCAAGTAATGTGACTAGAGGCAATAATCTGAATAAGCGGAATGATCGCATAAGAGAATCCTTTGTAGTTGCGTGTGCATCGTAGGCATCTACTGTTACGAAACTATGACAAAGAATCTCAGCACTGCAGACCTCATCCATAGGAAGGCCTTTAGAGGTTTCGCTTCTAGAAGTTGCAAGATTCGATCGAATGCATGATTCAAAATAGTTGTTTACTCATTTCAGTAACCATTCACGTTATGATTCCTACAACATACAAAAAAACATGTCTGCCAAGCAAACGATTCAAACCGCCGTCGACAAAGTAATCCAACTGCGCCAATTGGCAGCGGCATCGCCCGGTTTGGCAGAAGCAGTGAGCGAGATTAAAGCTCTGCAAGCCAAACGCTTCATGGGCACCTATGACGACTTGCTCAAAACACCACTGTACCAACCTGCCACACAGTTTTTTTTAGAAGAGCTGTACAGCGAAAGCGACTACTCTCAGCGTGATGCTCAATTTTCCCGTATCGCCGGCACACTAGAACGCATGTTTCCCAAGCAGGTCGTGCAAACCGCCGTTTCATTGGCTGAACTGCACAGTTTGACAGAAGAGTTAGACGTGCTTATGGCGCAAAATTGGATAAATTCTGCAACAAATAACAGTAAGAACACAGACCCTATCGACCGCTACATCATCGCTTGGCACACCGTGGGCCGACGCGCTGACCGCGACGCGCAACTTTCAGGCGCACTTGCCGTAGGCCAAGAGCTCGTCACCCTCACCCGCACGCCGGGTTTGCGCATGGCACTGAAAATGATGCGCAAACCCGCAACTCTCGCTGGCTTGGCAGCGCT
>JANPLX010000011.1:0-6180 GCA_031422495.1 Polaromonas sp.
GACGAAGCGCGCAAGTTCTACGCCGTGCAGTTCCACCCCGAGGTGACGCACACGATCAAAGGCCAGCAAATCTTGGAGCGCTTTGTGCTGCAAATTTGCGGTACTAAAGCCGACTGGATTATGGGCGACTACATCACTGAAGCCGTCGCGCGGATTCGTGAGCAAGTAGGTAGCGAAGAAGTCATTCTCGGCCTGTCCGGCGGGGTCGATTCATCCGTCGCGGCCGCACTGATTCACCGCGCCATTGGCGACCAGTTGACCTGCGTGTTTGTTGCCCACGGCTTGCTGCGCTTGAACGAAGGCGACATGGTCATGGACATGTTTGTGGGCAAGTTACACGCCAAAGTCGTGCGGGCGGATTGCAGCGCGCAGTTCCTCGGACACCTGGCCGGCGTGAGCGACCCGGAAGCCAAACGCAAAATCATTGGACGCGAGTTTGTAGAGGTATTTAAGGCTGAAGCCGGTAAATTAACTGCCTCAGGCGCTAGTAAAAACGGAGCAAAATGGTTGGCGCAAGGCACTATTTACCCCGATGTGATTGAGTCTGGCGGTGCCAAAAACAAAAAAGCCGTCGTCATCAAGAGCCACCACAACGTCGGTGGCTTGCCTGAACAGCTCGGTTTGAAGCTCTTGGAGCCGCTGCGCGAACTCTTCAAAGACGAAGTCCGCGAGCTGGGCGTGGCGCTGGGCTTGCCGGCTGACATGGTCTACCGCCATCCGTTCCCAGGCCCGGGCTTGGGTGTTCGCATTTTGGGTGAAGTCAAAAAAGAATACGCCGACCTGCTGCGCCGTGCCGACGCCATCTTCATCGAAGAGCTGCGCAACTTCCCCTACACACCCGAACCCAATACCGTTCGCCCTGAGCCTGTCGAAGGGAAGCGCCAAATCAAGACCTGGTACGACGCCACCAGCCAGGCCTTCACCGTGTTTTTACCAGTCAAATCAGTAGGCGTCATGGGCGATGGCCGCACCTACGACTACGTCGTCGCCCTGCGCGCCGTCCAAACCAGCGACTTCATGACCGCAGACTGGGCTGAATTGCCCTACGCCTTGCTCAAAAAGGTGTCCAGCCGGATTATTAATGAAGTCCGCGGGATTAATCGCGTGACGTATGACGTGAGCTCGAAGCCGCCGGCTACGATTGAGTGGGAATAAATCGTTCATTATGCTTTTACCAACCACAGAATCACATTTATCACACCCCAAGTATCGCCCCGACGTTGACGGCTTAAGAGCTATTGCAGTTTTAGCTGTGGTGTTTTTTCATGCTTTCCCAAGCTTAATTAGGGGTGGCTTTGTTGGCGTTGATGTTTTTTTTGTAATTTCAGGTTATCTAATATCTACAATTATTTTTGAAAATTTAGACAGAGGTACATTTAGTTTTTCGGAATTTTATGCTCGTCGTATCAAACGTATCTTTCCTGCTCTTATTCTTGTATTGGTTGCTTGTTTTGTTTTTGGTTGGTTTGTGTTACTTGCTGATGAGTACAAACAGTTGGGCAAACACATTGCAGCTAGTGCTGGCTTTATATCCAACATTATTTTTTGGAATGAGGCTGGTTATTTTGATAATGCCCAAGAAACTAAACCATTATTACATTTATGGAGCTTGGGTATTGAAGAGCAGTTCTATATTCTTTGGCCGCTTGTTATATGGGTCATTTGGAAGCGGAAATTTAATCTTTTAACAATTACATTTTTTCTCGCTATAGCTTCATTTATGCTCAACCTGAAGGGTGTTCAGCAAGACGCAGTCGCTACTTTTTATTCACCACAAACACGTTTTTGGGAGTTGCTAAGCGGTAGTTTATTAGCTTGGACTGCTGTATATAAGAAGCTCGAATTTGCCAAAATTATAAATAAATTTGATAGCTACCTTGCTTTTAATTCATATAAAAAAAATCAAACTAGTGACGCAAAGTTTTTATCCAATTTTTTATCTTTTTTGGGTTTGTTATTGCTAGTATATGGATTTTGGCGGGTCAATAAAAATTTGAATTTTCCTGGTAAGTGGGCCTTAGTACCAGTTGTAGGTACAGTTTTAATTATTGCTGCTGGCTCTAATGCTTTTGTTAATCGTATTATTTTGTCAAATAAAATTTTAGTTTGGTTTGGACTTATCAGCTATCCACTGTACTTATGGCATTGGCCGTTACTGTCATTTGCTAGAATAATTGAGAGTGAAGTTCCTAGTGAAAGCATTCGTATTGCAGCAATAGTTGTATTCGTTATACTCGCATGGTTTACTTATAAATTGATTGAACTTCCGATACGTTTTGGTAAACATAGTAATATCAAAATTATTACTCTTTTGTTGCTGATGACAATAATTGGGTACGTTGGCTACAACTCATACAAAAGAGATGGACTTCAGTTTAGAAATATTGTTAAAGAAAATACATTTACAAGATTTCTAGAGTGGTCTCATTGGGATAATAAAAATTGTTCTGAAAAATTTAATATATCACCATGCCAAATTTCAAATGATAATCCTCATGTGATGATTATTGGCGACAGCCATGGCAATCATTTATATCCAGGTATGGTGCAGTCTTTAAGGCAAGATGTTGGTGTATTTTCGGGAGGAACATGTACGCCTGCCTTAGGAGTTAAACTTTATGTAAACAATAATCAAGCATCCCACCCATGCGCTGCAGTTGATTTTTTATCCAAAAATCTCAAAATTATTGATGCAAACCCAACAATCAAGCTAGCTATACTTTCTTCTTTTTGGCGTCCAGTGCTTGACGGTCAAATCATTAATCTAAAGGAAAGAGAGTATTGGGGCGGCATACGTCTTGAATCTGTACATTCTGATGAAGCTGGATTACCATCTGATGAGCTTATTTATCGTGGACTTAATCGTACTATCTTTGAATTATTAAATCGAAAAATAGATGTTATTTTTATTCGTGATACACCAGATTTCGCAAAGGATATTCGAGAGGAATGTTTAAAAAGATTATCTTTTAGTTTTTCGTTGAATTGTAGCTTGCCTCGTGTATTATTTGAATCGCGGAGGGCTAAGGAAAATATCTTGATTAGTAAGCTTAAAGTGGATTTTCCTACGTTAAAAATTTATGATCCATATAATGTTTTCTGTGATTCAGCTAAATGTTTCCTAGTTGTTGATGGAAAACCTCTATATCGAGATCAACACCACCTATCAGTTCACGGAAGCAACCTGTTGGGGAAAGCTATTTCTGATACTTTTCTTTTAGATTGGAAGCGTTAAGGTTAATAGCAACCTCAAGAACTATACGAAATACGCGGAGTCAATGATGAGTCATGACAAATTACTAGACGTTTTGCACAGCACCGCTGCTGGTCTGCACAAAGCTGGTGTGATGGATTTAACCACCATGCGTGAGTTTGACGCGCTGTGTTTACCACCTGTAAAAGACTATAACGCCGATCAAATCAAAGGAATTCGACTGCGCTTTAAAGCCAGTCAAGCTGTGTTTGCCGCATATTTGAACACCAGTCCGTCTACTATCCAGCAGTGGGAACGTGGGCTGAAACATCCGAACGGTATGGCTTTAAAGCTGCTGAGTTTGGTTGATAGCAAGGGTTTGCAAGCTCTCGCTTAGTTGTTTAACGTGCGTGTGGCGTGAGTTCTAAGTCGCCGGCTAAGATTTGAGTGGTGATAATGCAAAATAGAACTAAGTGCAGGGAATAGCTATATTTTATAGCTGAAACTTCCTATAGCCGGCGTATTTAGTCGCACCTGCAAAATTCACAAGAGCGACCAATCAATCATAACAAGGCAAACTCACAGCGCTATTAAACACACAAACGCGCTTACAGCTGCAGAGCAACGCTTGCAAAGCCGCCAGAACTTGAGCCAAATAAAGCCAGCAAAAGGGTTTGATCCCCTTTGCCACAATCGCTCGCATCAGCCAACGCACGTTGTAACCCGCAGCGCAGCTGATGCAATGCAATGCATCACCCAACGCACCTTTGAGCCAACAGCGATTCATGCGGTGGTCAGATTTGAGATGCCCAATCGCTGGCTCCACCGCCGAGCGTCGTCTCAACCAACTCTTTTGTTGTTTGCTTAGAGACTTGTACTTGCCTTTGTGAATGATCTCTTTATCAGGATTGTCCGCATCCACACCACGAAAGCCCAAATCAACCACAATGTGTTTGAGCGTAGCTGCAGCGTCTTGCGTTAAATTCGTTACTTGTTCTAGGACAGCGCTCAGAATGTGCCCGTCATACGGGTTGCCAGGAAAGGTTCGCGCACCCAACATCAAACCATGCTGGTGTGACACCACAATGGCTGCCTTGACACCAAACTCGTAGGGCTGCCTAGCTTTGCCTTTGCCGATACATTCAGCCTCAGGCGCATGCAGCGCGTACAGCTTGTTCTGGTCAAAGCGCTGCTGGGTACGCACGCGCTCAGAACGTTGCAGCCAGATTGACAAATCGCTGGCGGCCTTTGGATGCGCAGTACCTTGCAGTTTGCGCTGCACCTCACGCATCACAATACCCAAAATGGTGCGCTGGCGTTTGATGACTCTGCGCAAGCGGCGAAACTGCTTGGCATGGGCGTAGCCTCCAGCCTTCCAACGCAAGGCTTTGCCCTCTTTGGCAAAGGTCTGTTTGAGGCAGATGCCGGCCTTCTTAGCGGCGGCAACCACTTTATGCCTAGCAATCTCCAACAAGCGGCTGTCCGTGGGGTGTGCAATGGCCTTCTCTTGCACGGTGGTATCCACGATCACGCGTTCCAGGTCTTTGGGGGCGACGGCCTCAATCGCAATAGCCGTCTCTATGGTGGCTTTGAGCAGCAGCTCTAGGCCGTCTTCGCCCAGATCACGGCGAAAGCGGCCAATCTGGGTGGCATCACAGGGTACGCGGTGTTCGTAGTAGTCCATCCCGCTGAAGTATTGCCATACGATATTCTCGCTCCAGCGCACGACCAGTTCTTCGTCGCTAAGGTTGAAGCTGTGTTTCAAGTACAGCAGGCTGGCCATCAGGCGTATGGGCAGTTTGGGGCGTCCAGCATTGCTGCGACCTGCGCCCAATAGGGTTTGGGTGGTACCAAACAGGTCTTGAGCTTGTAGAACTTCGCCGCTGCGGTGCTGGTGTTCGAATTTAGTTGCCACTGCCGCTTCGATCTGACGCCATGGCAGCTTGGTCGCGAGCACTGCCAAGGGATCGTTCAAGTTGATCATGGCGTCTATCCGTGCGCGAAAGAAGTCCACTGGCTGCATGTCAAAATCCCTCAGAAAGTTGTTCTATTAATAACGTTTCTTGAGGGATTTCGTGGACACTAATCATGCACAAATGCTAGTGTTTGTGCGGGGTAGCGGGGTTTTGCAGGGGCGACTATTTATTGCATAAAGTGCTACCAAATAAATAGCAAAATGCACAACTGGACTTTCGATATTTACTATCAATAAAATAGCAGCTTAGGCAATGAATACGCCGGCTATCGGTTAGATAGTTCCAAAAATATAGAGAATTGTATAATTTTGGCGCTATTTATCGCTAAAAAGCGAAAATTAAGGCGTCAGCCAATCCCATGTGTCTGCACGCAGCCGCGCACGGCGATGTCCGCTGCGGGCTAGTTCTAGCCAGTCGATTTCATTTACTTGGGCTTCTATGATCGCCAGGTGGTGTTGGCTGATTGGGTTTGACGGGTTCGTTGTGTTCGTTGGTAAATTTTCGTCTTTTGTTCCGTCTTTGCTTGAGGGAGCAGCCGACAAAGTACTTCCAGGCGCGACTGGGGACAGGTAGTCACCCGCAGCCGCAGTCTGACGAACTCGCTCCCACGCGGCATCGACCAGTGGGCCAGCCACATGAACTTTCGCAGTGACACGCACGCGCAGCTGCCAGCTCAGGCGCTTGCTCCAGAACACGAGCAGGGCGTCGGGATGGTTGGCAATCTCAGAGACCTTATCGCTTCGGCTGTCAGTGTAAATATTTAGGCGAGCCAAATCTGCATCGACCTCGCGCAAGACCACCACGCGGGCGTTGGGCACGCCACCAGTACGTGCGTTGGGCGCGCCACCCACTTGCGTCGTGGCGAGCACGGGCGTTCGCCACTCGTGGTGACGGTCTTGCACGGCGCGGGCTAGCTCTTGCCAGATGCGTTTGCGGATTTCTGACGGTGTTTGCAGCGATTCAAAAGGGTTTTCCATGCGTTATTTGTCCAATTTGGTGGTTTTCAAATAG
>JANPLX010000012.1:0-3987 GCA_031422495.1 Polaromonas sp.
ATGTTTCAAATCATCTTCTAGTAACCGCCCAAACAAAGGGTGGCTTGATCGTCATGCAGCTGGGGCATGTTTCAAATCATCTTCTAGTAACCGCCCAAACAAAGGGTGGCTTGATCTGTCATTTTTTCGTTCAGCGGCTTCATGTACTTCTAGTAACCACCCAAACAAAGGGTGGCTTAATCGTCGCCCGCTGTGGCCACGCCTTCACGCATCTTCTAGTAACCACCCAAACAAAGGGTGGCTTGATCGGATTTGGCTTAAGCTGTTAATATCTTTGAGAAAATTATGCTTTTCCTTGCATATAAGTCGCGCCCCCAGCAGTCCATTCGACTTTTGAAGGGGCGTAATTACCGATGCTGACAACACCGAGCAAGGTGCCATCTTGATCGGACATTTGGAAGTTGCCGGTCACCTCACCACAACCACGTGCGGTCTGGCCGCCTAGCACTGGTGAACGACTAAACAAGTCCAAGGCACCTAGCAGCATGGCCACGTCTTTCGTGGTGGCTTTGTCGATGATGATGCGGCTTTTTAACTCAATACCGGCTGGTAGGGCTTCATAGCTGGTCAGGGTTTTGGTGGAGTTTTTCATGTCGCCCATCGCCGCTACAAGCACGTCACGCTGTGCTTCTGCCAGGGTCAAGGCTGTTTTGAGATCGGCAGTGTCCTGCCCCGCTTTCTCGGTCTTGCGAATCTGCGTGACCATTTTTTTGACCAAGGCTTCAGCGGCAGAACGTTTGGAATTATTGGTGTTGCGGTCAACAAACCGATTAACTTCTTCCGGTGCCATCCAGTCAAGCACTTCTAAATCACTGTCCAAGTCCTTGCGCACGCCGGCGAAGGCTTCGGGTGCCACGTCAACCACGGGCATAAAGTGGCCAACAGATAACCGTGACTTCACGCCCAAGCCAGCGCCAAACAGGTCAACCAGGTGGTTGTCTTGGCGTCGTTTCCTGAGCGCGACCAGATCAATTTCCTCGCTGCTCTCACTTGCTGTGTCTTGCCCCAGCATGGCTTCATAGACCTGATGCAGCGTCCACGGCTTGCCCGCTGCGGCGGCAGCCTGCATCAGCGGCTGCACGGCCAGACGGCGCAGCTTGCCCCGCATGGTCGTTGCCGGGATGTATGCCGTTTTCTTGGGATGGCCGTCGCTGTCCATGCCCCGGGTCATTTTTGGATGCCCCTCTTGATCGGGTAATTTGATTGAAACGGGCTGCACAGTGGTCAGTGTGGCATTGATGATGATTTTGTTCATGTGACTATTCTCTTTAAATGGATAAAAACGAAAACCCGAAAGCGCGGCCAGTGCTGCCCACACCCGCGCAAAGTGCCGAATGGAAAGCGCTTGAGTCCGTGACTTTTAAAACACCTGTGAAATCTGTCGCATCGAGTGTGAAATTTCGACCAGACTGGTCAGCAATTCGGGCGATGTCGCTGGTGCAGTGCACAGAGATGACCTCAAAACCATGGCGCTGGCCTTGCCGTCCTAGCCACGCTTGTCTGGCAACATGGTCACCACGCGGCGGATAGACATGCCGGCCACGAATTTTGGTACCCACGCACGCGAGCAGGTTAAACAGGCGCAATTCACCCACTTCAAACGCTGGCAAGTCAGCCCCCTGCGCATCAATTTTTGCGGTTGTGCGAATAGCGATGGTCTCACCGTTGTCACGCCAAATATGGGGTGCCCCTTGGGTCAATGCGGCCACCGCGCGATGAATGGGGTAACCGCTGACAGATCGGGGCTTCTTTACAATGAACTCTTTCATTTTTTTACTCCTTTGACCATGGGTGGGTGGGTTATCCAGTCTGCTGTATTTGCACCCGCATTGGTGCAAATACGAACATGCCGTTTATCTACCGAAACAAATATGTCCTGTGCAGCAATCGGTGCTTTATCAAACAACATGAAGATGCGCGGCGTTAAACCGTCCCAAGCGGCGAGCTCGGCAGCAAAAGCCTCAAAACGCGTCATCCGGGACTTTTGAATCACGGGAATAGCCAAATCTAATTGCAAAGTAGCTGAACCTGGCCGAACAATAGCCCAACCGGATTGCATTCGGCTCACCGAAGGCTTGCCCGTCATCGGATAGGAACCCCGCAACACTTGACCGACATCCGCCCAGTTATCGCCCGTTGGATTGATGAAATGTCGGCCAAAGTTGTCCATGAAAAAAGTTGCGGTACTCATGAAGAAATGCCTTTGGGTACGGCGCAAATTGCGCGATGTTGCGGCAACCAATAGGCTGGCCGCCAAGCTGCGTCAGCCCTGAGTGCATTTGGGTCACCGTGCCACATGGTTAGCGGAACCGGTCGCAGCGGCTGGCCGGCAGCATCGGCAATGCCATCGCAGTCAGATTCAGTCAATTGCCAGCCGCGCACCTGGCCAAATCCAGCCGTTCGCTTTTTCCCAATAAATTCAATCTCTTGCAACAGATCAAGTACTTGATCTGCATCACCTTCCGCATGCCACTGTATCGCCTCAGCCGCCATGGTTTGGTAGCCGTTCATGACATTGCCAAAATCACTACGCCGGGTCAGTCCAATGTGCCGATGCGGTTGCCCACCTTTCCCTTGTTTAATCAGGTTCGGATCCAAATCATGCGTAGCACGTAACCCGGCAATAAATCCATGTTTACCAACTTCAACTTTGCCAACGGGTTGTGCAGCGCTGGCGTGGTACAAACCGTCCCGACATCGCAAGGGAATGGACGCATGAGCCTTGTCTACGTCCATCAACTGGTCAAACAAGATGGCACCAAGCAGTCCATCGAGGGTGAGCGTGCTGATAATGGCTGGCGTGACAAGCTCAGCGCTGATCGAAAATCTTTCCATTTTTTATTCTCCCTGTGCGCACATTGTGCAACAGACATGAAGATAAAATTCATGAACTGTAACTAGTCGGTAAATATATTTCTTTAGAAATCGCAGTAATGCAAGTTATTGAATCGCCAATAAAAAAACCGCTAACGATGTCGTTAGCGGTTTTCACATTGATGGTGGAGCTGGCGGGATTTGAACCCGCGTCCACAAGACTTTTTCGCGTAGATCTACATGCTTAGCCGTCTGATTTGTATCTCACTCGCCTTGTCGCGCAGGAGCACGCTACAAAGTCCGCCAGCGCCCTATTGTCTCGTTCAAACCTAAGGTGCCCAGGTTCAAACCAGCCGATGAAAATGACTCCACAGCCTGGACGATTTATTGCTAAATCACCCTTGCCCAGCCCATCGGCCTGCTGTTGTAGAGCTCACGTGCAATTAAGCAGCGAGTGCGAAACGTTCGTCGTTTGCAGTTAAGTTTTTGAATCGAATTTAACGAGCATGATCCAAGCTCGGCATGCCCCACTGCGCGTCCGTACCCGCGTCGAAACCAGTGCAGCCCCTCGATGCCTATTTTACGACGTCTTGGCTGTTTTCAAGAGCAACCCAACAAATCATCACTAAATCAGTCCAAAATGCTGTGAAACGCGGCAAAAGCGGTCCGTTCATTGGCAACTTCTTGTACAGTGATGCAGCTTTTGGGCGCTTTTGAACTGTTTTTTATCAACTCAGCACGGTAGGCATTGCTTTGATAAGGGTCGGAGACGACATAACCGCCCTCTTGTGTGCAGTCTTTGCCCATGTTTGCGCCCACACAACGCTTCCAATTGGCTGCGTAAATGACGCGGCCATCGCGAGTAAAGCCTGGAAAGGCGTTGGCAGTGACATCTTTGTAAGCCGGATTGGCTTTACTACCCACGATGGCCGGGTCTTCCCAAGGTGCTAAATTGAGAGGCACCTGCGGTTTACCGCTGTTATCGCGCTGCACCCACCAAACCTGGCCACGGTACTCGTAAGCCACATCAGCATGTTTTTTTGCTGCAGATGAGAAGCCAAAAATCACCTTGCCAGACTGCAAAGTGAACTGCCCAACCGGCTCGCACCGCTTGCCATCAGCACCGAAACGGAAAATGCGCATGGTGGGCACGCCGGAGATAGGGTTTTGCGG
>JANPLX010000013.1:0-5952 GCA_031422495.1 Polaromonas sp.
ACCACCTGATAGCTGGCCAGGGAATTTATCTTTATGTGCCATCAAACCAACACGATCAAGGTACTTCAAGCCGTGGGTTTTGGCTTCTTCAGCGCTGCGGCCAAGTACTTTAACTTGAGCAATCGTCAAATTTTCAGTCACACTGAAGTGCGGGAAGAGTTCAAAATTTTGAAATACCATGCCGACGCGCGAGCGCAGTTTAGGGAGATCTGTTTTAGGGTCATGCACAGCCAAACCATCGACAAATATTTCTCCCTTTTGGAAAGGTTCTAAGGCATTGATGGTTTTGATCAAAGTTGATTTGCCTGAGCCAGACGGACCGCAGATCACCACGACTTCGCCTTTTTTAATACTTGTTGTGCAGTCATTCAATACCTGCACTGCGCCGTACCATTTTGAAACGTTTTTAAGTTCAATCATGTTCTTCTCCGAAATTTAATGTGCTATGTGTGTATCAACGGAATTGGGATCATCGAATGATGGCGATTTTGGCTTGCAATTTTTTGACCATATACGACAGGCCAAAGCAAATCACAAAATAAACCACAGCAGCCAGGATGTAAGCCTCTTCTGGACGACCATAAATTTTGCCCGCTGTTGTGAAACCCTTAAGCAAATCATAGGCGCCAATCGCGTAGACCAACGATGTGTCTTGAAACAAGATAATCGTTTGCGTTAGCAAGATTGGCAACATGTTGCGAAAGGCTTGCGGCAACACAATGAGTCGCATGTTTTGGCTATAAGTCATACCCACAGCTTGCCCCGCATGCACTTGCCCACGCGGAATCGATTGAATACCAGCGCGCATGATTTCGCTGAAATAGGCGGCTTCAAAAGCTACAAAGGTGATGATGGCAGATAGCTCTGCCCCGATGGGTCGACCAATCAAAAAGGGCACCAGCAAAAAGAAACCCAAAATAACCATCACCAGCGGTATTGAGCGCATACCATTGACGTAAATTGTTGCTGGTATAGCCAGTACTTTATTACCTGACAAGCGCATCAAGGCAAGCACAGTGCCCAAAGCGATGCCGCCTAGCGTTGCGATAACTGTCAGTTGTACGCTGAACCAAAAGCCATTGACGACAAATTTGGAAATAATCTCCCAATTGACGAAACCTAAATCAAGTCCACCCATATTAATGCCCCCCACCCGTGCCGCCGGCAACAATAAAGCCAGGAATCTGAATTTTCTTTTCTATAAAGGCCATCACACGGTTAACTGCAAAGGCAGAAATCACATACAGTAAAGTTACACCCAAGAATATCTCGATGCCTTTTGATGTCTCTTCCGCAGCCTGCGTGTAAAACCAAGTTAGCTCTGCCACGGACACAGCAAAAGCGACAGATGAATTTTTCAACATATTCATCGTTTCACTGGTAAGCGGCGGCATGATGATGCGAAGACACATCGGCAGCAACACATATCGGTAAGACTGCATGGTGGTAAATCCCATGGCACTAGCGGCATACCGCTGCCCTTTGGGTAATGCTTGAATGCCAGCCCTAACCTGCTCGGCAATACGCGCAGAGGTAAAAAACCCAAGCGCAATAACGACAAGTGCAAAACCTGGAACTTGCTGCATCACTGGGAATATTTTGGGAACGACGAAATACCACAAGAAAATTTGCACGAGCAACGGGATATTGCGAAACAGCTCAACCCAAGCGTTGCCTAGCCGCACGATCCAAGGACTATTTGGCAGTGTTCGCGCTGTACCAATGACGACACCAAATACCATCGCAACGATATAAGCACATCCAGCAACTGACAAAGTCCAACCCCACGATTGGATCATCCACTCCAAATAGGTACGGCCACCACCATCATCGTTTAAAAAAACTTTCCAGTCTAAATTCATTGCCGTCCTCCAAAAATTGGAAACCCTGTCAATGCTACTGCGTTGACAGGGTTCATGTAATAAACCGAAAAATTAATTTACTTTTTAACGTATGACTCAACAGGATTGTCGTTAGGAGTTGCCCATGCAGCCTTGGTAGCTTCGCTAGCTGGCAAACCAATTTTTGCATTTTTTGGTGGAATAGCTTGTACAAACCACTTGTCGTACAGCTTAGCCATCGCACCAGACTTAATCATGGCTTTGACTGAATCATCAGCAGCTTTCTTCATCGCTGGGTCATCTTTACGAATCATGATGGCAATGGGCTCAACGCTCAAAACTTCGCCTACGATTTTGAAATCAGCTGGGTTTTTAGAGCCGGCAATATTACCAGCCAAAATTGAACCATCCATCACGAACGCATCAGCACGTCCAGACTCCAACAACAAGAAGCTGTCTGCATGGTCTTTACCGAATACTTCTTTGAAGTCAACGCCAGTAGCTCTTTCATTTTTGCGCAACAACTGGACTGAAGTTGTTCCAGTAGTAGTAGCCACGTTTTTGCCGTTCAATTGCGCAATACTGGTGATGCCACCGTTAGCTTTGACAGCGATACGTACTTCTTCAACGAATGTAGTCACCACAAATGAAACGTCTTTTTGACGAGTAGCGTTGTTGGTGGTGGAGCCACATTCAATATCAACCGTACCGTTTTGCACCAAAGGGATACGGTTTTGTGAAGTTACGGGTGTGTATTTGATTTCTAGCTTTTTGCCAGCCGCTTTTTCGATATCGGCAATGATGCCTTGGCAAACTTCAACATGGTAGCCTGTGTATTTGCCGTCGCCCAGTGTGTAAGACAAAGCACCAGAAGAATCGCGCACACCCAAGGTGATGCTGCCTGAAGCTTTTGCTTTAGCAATGGTGTCATTGGCCTGGGCCTGTGCTGAAGTGGTCAACATGGTGCCCAAAGCTGCCAATACGGTAGCTGCTAATTTCAATTTGATGAATTTCATTCCATTTTCTCCAATAAATAAGTGCTAAATTGCAAAAACAATAAGTTGATAAGGTTCACAAGCAAGTTCTAAGCCAACTCAATCAGCCAAGGTATATGTATATGTTTCGCGAACCCAACGAATATAACCCCTCAGTCATTAAATCGACATCAGGGTTAACGCTGGTGGATTATGCATTTAATGCATTACTCTGTGCATAATTTTACAATCCAATAAAAAAGCCCACATCCTTTCGGATGCGGGCTTTTTGTCAATAAGCTGACGTTAATGACTAACTATTTTGCTTAGTGGAACTGCTCTTCTTCCGTAGAACCCGTCAAAGCAGTCACGCTTGACTTGCCGCCTTGAATAGTTGTAGTCACTTCGTCGAAGTAGCCCGTGCCGACTTCTTGCTGATGGGATACAAAAGTATAGCCGCGCTCACGTGCTGCGAATTCTGGCTCTTGCACTTTTTCAATATACGCAGTCATGCCACGCTTCACGTAGTCTTGTGACAGGTCATACATGTTGTACCACATGGAGTGAATACCGGCCAAGGTGATGAACTGATACTTGTAACCCATGGCACCGAGTTCGCGCTGGAACTTGGCAATGGTTGCGTCATCCAAGTTTTTCTTCCAATTGAACGATGGTGAGCAGTTGTATGCCAACATTTTTCCTGGGTGTACTTTGTGCACAGCATCTGCAAACTTCTTGGCGAAGTCCAAATCTGGTGTACCGGTTTCGCACCAGACCAAGTCAGCATAGTCAGCATACGCAATCGCGCGAGAAACGGCTTGGTCAAAACCTTTGCGGGTTTTGTAAAAACCTTCAGCAGTGCGCTCACCCGTCAAGAAAGGCTTGTCTAATTCGTCATAGTCGCTGGTCAGCAAATCTGCTGCTTCAGCATCGGTACGGGCAATCACCAAGGTCGGCACACCCATAACGTCTGCAGCCATGCGCGCTGCGATCAGCTTTTGGCATGACTCGCGGGTTGGCAACAACACTTTGCCGCCCATGTGTCCGCATTTTTTGACAGATGCCAATTGGTCTTCCCAATGCACGCCGCCTGCGCCAGCCTTGATCATGGCTTTCATCAATTCAAACGCGTTTAACACACCACCGAAACCGGCTTCTGCATCTGCAACAATAGGTGCGAAGTTGTCGATGTAGCCCTTGTCGCCAGCATCAATGCCTTTGGAGTGCTGAATTTCATCTGCACGGCGGAAAGTATTGTTGATAGTTTCAACGACTTTTGGCACGGAATCAACTGGGTACAAAGACTGGTCTGGGTACATGGAAGAATAAGTATTGTTATCAGCGGCGACTTGCCAGCCAGACAAGTAGATAGCTTTGACGCCAGCTTTCACTTGCTGCATAGCTTGTCCGCCAGTCAACGCGCCTAAGCAGTTGACGTAGTCTTCAGTGTGCAACAAGTTCCACAGCTTTTCAGCACCACGGCGAGCAATCGTATGCTCGATAGGGAATGAACCGCGCAAACGCACGACATCAGCAGCAGAGTAACCGCGCTTGATGCCTTTCCAGCGTGGGTTGGTCGCCCAGTCTTTTTCCAAAGCGGCGATTTGTTGTTCGCGGCTCAATTGTTCGGTAAGGCTTTGTGGCATAAAAATACTCCTTAGGATAAAAAAATAGTGAGAACATACTTTTGAAATTCTTTCCAAGCTGCGTAGTTCTTAGCTTGATTGTAGTCTTATATAAGACTTTTTAACACTCTTATGTCTTATAGAAGATAAATTCTATTTTGTTTAAAATCAACAACTTACATTACTAATTTCGCAATATGGTATTCAATTTTTCATATTGAGAAATTTTGATGCACTGCAGCATGAATTTGGTACAAACACTTTATCGCAAGTTTGCTGATCTGACAAGTTTGGCCCTGCTGCTGCATCAGGCATGATGACGAGCATCTTGAAAACCACAATCGCATCTACATCCGCGACATCTACTTCATTGCACACTAAAACCACCATCACCCGTTCAACCGCCATCATTTGTTTGATACTCAGCATGTCTTTGGTGGGCAGCTACGTGGCCATGTCCAAACCGCTTACGCTTGTATTGCCTGTGTTGTTGCTCGCTTGGCTACGCTTTGGCATTGGCGGAATTGCCATGCTGCACTGGCTGAAGAAACCAATTGACGAACCACCCATGTCCCCGCAAACCCAGCGTTTGGTTTTTATTGAGTCATTTTTAGGTAATTTTTTATTTTCTGTTTGCATGTTGTATGGCGTCAGCATGACCAGTGCCGTTACCGCAGGGGTGATCATGGCGATGATTCCTGCCGCAGTCGCGTTATTGAGTTGGGCATTTCTGCGCGAGCGGATAAGTAAACGTGTATGGGTAGCGATTGTATGCGGCGTACTCGGAATTGCTTTATATTCGCTATCAAATTCGGAGCTACTTAGTCAATATATACGCCGGCTAGATCAATATTTACCTGTAATAAGTGCATATATGGAGTTAAATTCGAATTCTGAACCCCATAGTCAACACATCAATACCCCATCAACTTCATCAAATTGGCTAGGCGGTTTGCTATTGATCGGCGCTGTATTCTGTGAAGCTGCGTATGCGGTAATTGGTAAAAAACTTACTAAAACACTGAGTCCTAAACGCATCAGTGCACTGATCAACGCTTGGGGCTTTGCCTTAATTACGCCGTTTGGGATTTATTTCGCACTTGATTTTGATTTTCGTAGCGTGCTTACGAGCAGCTGGTTGCTACTTGTTTTCTACGCCTTGGCAGCCAGTGTGTGGTCGGTATGGTTATGGATGACAGGCTTGAAAGTGATACCTGCATCTGCTGCAGGTGTGTACACCGTTTTCTTGCCAATTTCTGCTGCGCTGGTCGGCGTGTTTGTATTGGGGGAACGTCTAAATTTACTACAATTCATGGGACTTGGTATGGCGCTACTAGGCGTTGTATTGGCTACGTTTCCCTCGAAAATGGGCTCTCAGAGGGGGATTTAGCTGTTTTCCCTCTCAAAAAACAACAAAGATTGCAAAAATAATTGGTTTTCCCCTATGAAAACATGGTTTTCTCCAGTAGCATTCGCACAGCCAATGGAAATAAGCTTTTTGGGGGCAGTTTT
>JANPLX010000014.1:0-10405 GCA_031422495.1 Polaromonas sp.
GCTGGTTGACGCCTTGCCACCTGCTGCTTATGCTGACGCCGGCTTTGCACAATTTTTAAAGCTGCATGCAGATTACAACGCCACCCACCCTGGTGAAAACGCGGCACAGTAATTGTTCAACTGACATGCAAGAGCGCACAAAATTAAATCTACCCGGCATAGCAAGCGTTGCAGCTGCAGCGCTTCTTTGCTTAGCTGGACTTGCTTTGGCGGAAACAGCCGTTACGACTTCATCTCCTTCTTTGCCACAAGCTGCTCCAGCTAGTACCCTTGCAGCCAAACCGGTGATCACAAACAAAGCCACAAAAACTGCAGCTGAAACGTGGGACAAATTGACGCCTGCGCAAAAAACAGCGCTACAACCCTTGAATGGCAACTGGTCAAGCTTGTCAGATGGACATAAACGCAAATGGATCGCTGTTTCTGCTAATTTTGATCAATTTAGCCCGCAAGACAAAACCAAATTACACAGCCGTATGACCGAATGGGCAAGCTTAAGCGCCAAACAGCGTGAGCAAGCCCGCATCAACTTCGCGCAGAACAAAACTTTGACCCCAAAAGACAAGCAAGCCAAATGGGAAAGCTACAACACTCTGCCACCTGAAACCAAGCAAGCCTTGGCCAATATTGATGTGGCTCCTAAGCCAACAGGCGCAGCTACCGCAGCGAAACCTGTTGCCAAAGACAAATTGGTCGCCAGCTCACCCAAAACAGACAAAGCAACCGTTCGATGAGCGAAACGTTGTTTGATTCAGACGCATCAAAAGATGTGTTGCTCAGTACTACACCAAGTTTAAAACGCCGCATGGCATGCTGGATGTACGAGGGTTTGCTGATGTTTGGCGTTGTTTTCATCGCCGGCTACCTGTTTGGAACGCTCAGCCAAACTCGGCATGCGTTGAACAATCGACATGCACTACAAGCTTTTCTCTTCCTGATTTTCGGCATCTATTTCGCTTGGTTTTGGGCCAAAGGGCAAACCTTGGCGATGAAAACATGGAATATCCGCGTAGTATCTACCTCTGGCCAACCCATCACCCAAACACGTGCCTTAGCTCGCTATGTCTTCAGTTGGATTTGGCTATTGCCGCCACTGCTAGCCATGGCACCCTTTTCGCTCAGCGGCGGTGAAACGGTCCTATTGGTAATCGGATGGGTACTGGTTTATGCCCTGCTAAGCCGCTTTCAACCGCAGCAGCAGTTTTGGCACGACGTCTGGTCAGGCACGCGTTTGATCGACTCAAAACCTCTTAGCAGATAATTTCACTCGGTCATTTCGGTCATGATTGATCGTTGATAATCGCTTCATGCAGCAACCCAACAACCCCGATTCAAACGCCGTAGTCAACCCTCAAAAAGCCCGTACAGGCATCAACCGAATTATTCATGCGGGCGGTTATTCGATAGAAGGCATGAAAGCCGGCTGGGGCGAAACAGCTTTCAGGCAAGAGGCCACAGCGGCTATTTTTCTAGTTCCCTTAGCTTTTTGGCTCGGCGAAACTTGGGTAGAAACCGCGCTTTTAGCCGGAACTGTACTCATCGTGATGATTGTGGAACTGCTCAACACCGGCATTGAAACCGCCATCGACCGCATCGGTCCAGAGTGGCATGCCTTATCCAAGCGCGCCAAAGACATGGGCAGCGCCGCCGTTTTGCTCAGCTTGTTGCTATGCGGCGGCGTTTGGGCAGCTGCATTGCTGCAGCGCTTTTGCTTCTGAAAATCTAAAATTAAACCGTCGATTTAAACCGCGACTTCGTCTTCCTCGCCTGTACGGATGCGCACAACACGTTCCACGCTGGTGACAAAAATCTTACCGTCGCCGATTTTGCCCGTACGGGCTGCTTTCACGATGGCGTCGACGCACAAATCTAAATCAGCAGTTTTAACAACCACTTCAACTTTGACTTTCGGCAAAAAATCGACCACGTACTCTGCGCCACGATACAACTCAGTGTGGCCTTTTTGACGACCAAAGCCTTTGACTTCGGTCACCGTTAAACCCGTCACGCCGCATTCGGCCAAGGCTTCGCGGACTTCTTCGAGTTTGAAAGGTTTGAGAATGGCGGTGATGAGCTTCATGGAATCTGTCTCTTTCTTAAAGTTGTAAATACGAGCTTTGAATGAGATTATCACTTAAAAAGAGAGCTGTCATTACCGCGAAGGCGGGAATCCAAAACCCCTCATGCACAGACCCCATGGATTCCCGCATTCGCGGGAAAGACGGTAATTAAGCCCTGAATTTACTCGTGATCGGATACCGCCAATCCTTACCAAAGCTGCGATGCGTCACGCGAATACCAATCGGTGCTTGGCGGCGTTTGTGTTCGTTGATTTTGATCAGATGGGTGACGCGCTGCACGTCTGCCGGTGCAAAACCAGCCGCCAAAATCTCAGCAATGCTCTGGTCGTTTTCCATGTAGCGCTCCAAAATCGCGTCCAGCACCTCATACGGCGGCAGGCTGTCTTGGTCTTTTTGGTCGGCGCGCAGCTCGGCGCTGGGCGGGCGGGTGATGATGCGTTCCGGGATGGGGTTGCTGCCCGTACCATTCGGGTCGTTCAGATTTCGCCACTGACAGAGCTTGAATACGGTTGTTTTTGCTATGTCTTTAATAGCAGCAAAGCCTCCAGCCATATCGCCGTAGAGCGTGCAGTAGCCAGTCGCCATTTCAGATTTATTACCCGTCGTTAGCACCATGCTGCCAAATTTGTTGGACAGCGCCATTAGCAGCGTGCCTCGAATCCGCGCTTGGATGTTTTCTTCGGTCGTGTCCTCGGCCAAACCTGCAAACTCGCTGGCTAAACTCTTTTTGAACGCCTCAAATTCGGGCACGATGGAAATTTCGTCATAGCGCACCCCCATGCGTTTGGCCATCTCGCGAGCGTCTATCCAGCTGATGTCAGCGGTGTAGGGCGATGGCATCATGACGGTGCGAACTTTGTCTTTGCCCAAAGCGTCGACTGCTAGCGCCAAGACTAGCGCCGAGTCGATCCCGCCCGATAAACCCAAAATCGCACCCGGAAAGCCGTTTTTACCCAAGTAATCGCGAATGCCAAGTACCAAAGCGTCCCACAAATCGGCTTCATCGCTACGCTGTGGAGCGATGACATCTTTCTTTCCTTCTATCTCATTTACTATCAAATCAATAGCTGCTGAGGCAATAGATACGCCGGCTATATCCGATATAGTATCATTTTCATTACTATTTTTACCAGTATTTACACCAATATAAAGGAGTTTCTCTTTAAAACTCTCCGCTCTAGCTACCAATTCCGCATTCGCGTTCAGTGCAAACGAACCGCCATCAAACACCACCTCATCCTGGCCACCGACTAAGTGCGCATAAATCAACGGCAAACCCGTCGCTGTGACGCGATCTGCCATGCGATCGACCCGTTCCCCGCCCTTGCCGACATGGAAAGGCGAGGCGTTGATCACCGCCAGCACCTGCGCACCCGCTTCCAAAGCCAGCTGTGCGGGTTCTTCAAACCAAGCGTCCTCACAAATCAGCAGTCCGACGCTGACTTGTTGACCCACTTCACCGACTTGGAAAACGCAAACGCCCTGCCCTGGGGTGAAATAACGCCGCTCGTCAAAAACCTGGTAGTTTGGCAGCTCGCGCTTGGCATAGGTTTCCAGAATCCGCCCCTCGCTGATGACGCTGGCTGCGTTGAACCGCCGCTGAATCGCCACTGATTTGCTACGCTCGTCTCCGCCCGTGGGGTGACCGACGACCACGACCATGCCTTTTAACCCTGCGCAAGCGTTGGCCACCATTTTCACGGCATCATGGCAGGCAGTGATGAAGGCGGGGCGCAAAAACAGGTCCTCCGCCGCGTAGCCGCAGATGGACAATTCTGGCGTCAGAAGCAGCCGCGCCCCGTATTCGTAAGCCTCATGCGCGGCATTGATCATTTTTTGTGCATTACCGTGCAAATCGCCCACATGCAAATTGAGTTGCGCTACGCAGATTTTTAAAGTCATGGTTGTCAAAAATTATCGAGCAAAATAGATACAAATGTCAGTAAAGTCAATTAAGCCAATAAAAACAAGTTCGAATTCACTTGATTATGTCATTCGTGAACACATCTCGCCGCTAGAGGTGAATAGCGCCGCTTGGAACGCCCTGCTCGCCCTACAAAGCCAACCCAGCCCCTTCATGCGGCACGAGTATTTGGCGGGGATGCACCAAAGCGGCAGTGCCAGCCCCGAGACGGGCTGGGCGCCCCGTTTCATCACCTTATGGCTCGGTGATGAGTTGCAAGCAGCTTGCGCGCTGTACCTCAAAGACCATTCCTACGGCGAATTCGTCTTCGACCACAGCTGGGCCAACGCCTACCAGCAGCACGGCCTGCCCTACTACCCCAAAGCCCTCATCGCCCCACCCTTCACCCCCGTACCCGGTTCGCGCTTACTCGCACGAGATGCAGAATCGCGCCAAATCCTCCTTAAAGCGGTGCTGGCGTGGTGCGAAAAGGAAAATTTATCTTCCCTGCACCTGCTGTTTTGCAGCGATGAAGACGCGGAGACCTGCAAAGCCGAATCTCTCATGCTGCGCCATACCGTGCAATTTCACTGGACAAATACGCAGTCTCAATACGCTGATTTCGATGCCTTCCTAGCCACCATGGCGCAAGACAAACGCAAAAAAATCCGCGCCGAGCGCCGCAAAGTCGCCGAAGCTGGTGTCACCTTCCGCTGGGCGCTAGGGGCAGATATCAGCGATGCAGACTGGGATTTCTTTTACCGCTGCTACGAACGCACGTACTGGGAGCACGGCAACGCCCCGTACCTCAGCCGCGACTTCTTCCAGCAGATGCAAACCACCATGCCCGAGAACTGGCTGCTCTTCACTGCAGAGCGCGAAGGCGTGCCAATTGCTACAAGTTTAGTAGCAGTACAGGCAATAAATACGCTGGCTAGTGACGAATTCACCTCTAAAAATGACCTTTTAGACGATAAAACGTCAAAAATCATCGAAAAAAGAGGTGAGAAAGCAGAAAAAATAGCCTACGGCCGCTACTGGGGTGCGCTGGAGCGCGTCGATTGCCTGCATTTTGAAGCTTGCTACTACCAACCCATTGAATGGTGCATCCAGCACGGCTACCACCGCTTTGAAGGCGGCGCGCAGGGCGAACACAAAATGGCCCGCGCCCTGCTCCCCATCAAAGCCACCAGCGCCCACTGGCTAGCCCACCCCGCCTTCTCAGAGGCCGTCCAACGCTTCCTGGACCGCGAAGGGCAAGGGATAGAGAACTATATGGAGGATTTGGGGAGGAGGAGTCCGTTGAAAACTACCGAAAATAAGTAGCAATGAGCCAAATAATGCCCATTGCAAGTACAAGACCACCGAATAGAAAGACTGGTGATCCAACTCGATAGCGATGCGGATGCACAGGAAGGACATAAACCGTGACGCTGGAATTGGACACGTGTTCTGGCTGACGACCACTGCCTATCGTGCTCATAGCTCGTCGTTTGACATTCGTGAATGGGAAAACAAAAACCACTTCTTGCCGAAAACTGTAATTGAAAGCATCTTCAGAGCTAAAGCCGTCAATTCGCTTAAAACCAACAGTTCTGCCAGCGACAGCAACCGCTCTTCTCCGAAAACTGTATTCGTTATAAATTAACCAGATACCAAGAGTTACACAGAAAATCCGATTGATAGCAAAATCAAATTTTTCATAACTTCGACTCACGCAGGTGAATGCGTTTTCACCCAATCCTTCAACACATCATTCATCTTCGACTGATAACCAGCGCCTTGTGACTTGAAAAACTCCAAAATATCTGCATCCAAACGCACCGAAGTCAAAACCTTGGTTGGCGTGGCTTGCGGGCCGCGTCCGCGCTTGAGGATGGGAACGCCAAGCATATCTTCCGTCCACGGTGGGTTGTCAGCATCTAGCACCTTAGCCGATGTTTTCTTTGGCAATTTGACTGTAGTAGCGAGCTTCATGTTTTTCTGCCTTTCGCAGTGAAATAACGTGCGCCCCAGCTGAGCGCTCTGTGTAAACCATCACAACCACTTCCCTGCTTAACACCCCGAAACAGACGAGGCGGGCTTCGCTATAGTCTTGCCGAGTATCTTCCCGCGTCACAGTGAAGTGATTCCAAATTGCATCGCATCCGACGAAATCAAGTCCGTGATTCTTGATGTTCAGCTTACGCTTGGTTTCGTCCCATGTGAGCATATTATATTGTATCTACAAAATATGAAGTATGTTGATTTGATTTAACTTTCAAGATAATTATACTGTGTATTTATACAGTAAATTTAATATTTAAAACGCTATAAATAAAATAGCACCTAAGGCAATAAATACGCCGGCTACACCCATTAATGGCACTAAAAATGTACTACCTAGGCATTTTCGCCTTATCCGCCGACCCTTCCAGCCCCGATAGCAGGGCTTTGCTATTGCCGGGGATGACCATTTGGAATTTCTTGTCTACAAAGGTGTAGTCTTAGTAACCCATGCGGGCGAGGGGTTGGATTTTTAGGACATCGACCATGCCGTTGACGTCTATGGCTTCATCGGCATTGCGTACGGAATCTTTGCGGTTGCCAGTGGTATCTTGGTTGGCTGAAAACATGACGATAGGCGGATCGAAACTGATGTTTTGAAATTGGCTGTAAGGCGCGAGATTGTGCCGGCCTTGGCCGTCAACGGTGGAAATCCAGCCAATCGGTCGCGGCACGACGCAGGATTTGAAGGGGTCAAAAGGTAAGCCGTGGGGAGTAACACCAGGTTCGTAGTACATCGTTTTGATTTCGTTTGAATGTCGTTTGGATTTTGTTTAGAGGCAATATTGGAAATTTAGTTATAGATAGTAACGATGTTCCGTTAAATCAGTATTTACCCGAACACTCTGCGTCCCCTATGCGACCCGATTTAAGAGTACACGCTCTAATATGGACAAAAAACGTGCATTTTTGTCACTTTCCCTATGAAAAAGTGTAATTCGCAAGCCAAGCACAAGACTATTCTGCTACTGTACGGTACAGCAAAAACAACATTGGGTAACATAAATATGTACCTATATAAAACATGCCACAAACGCAATCGGCAGCATTGAACAACCAAACGACGCAGCGCAGCAGCTATGCGAGCGAGGGTAACTCACCTTTTAAATATATCGATATGCCACAACCCTACGTGCCGCTTCATGACGTTGACCCGCCAAATTTGGCGCTTTTAGCGCTTGAATTTCGTGCATTTTGGGAATTTGGCGCGGTGCTGCCTGCATGGCCAGCCTTGAAGCGCGCGCCCAAATGCGATGCGACGGGCGATGGCACGCATGTGATTGTGTTTCCAGGCTTGAGCGCTGGCGACATCAGCACGGTGCCACTGCGCAAGTATTTGGATGGCTTGGGCTATGTGACGACGGGCTGGGGGCAAGGGCTCAATTTAGGCCCTCGTTGTGGCGTTTTAGACGCGGCGCAGCATCAAATCAGACAAGTGTTTGAAGCAACGGGCCGCAAAGTTAGCTTGGTTGGCTGGAGCTTGGGAGGCATTTATGCACGAGAGATGGCGAAATTGTTGCCTGAGATGGTGCATTGCGTCATCACCCTAGGCACGCCGTTTGCAGGCTCACCCAAATCGACCAACGCTTGGCGCATTTACGAGCTGGCCACGGGGCGCAACACGGACATGGAGCATACCAATTACGACCTGCCGATGGCTCCCGCTGCCGTGCCGACTAGCAGCGTTTACTCGCGCAGTGACGGTATCGTAGCGTGGCAAGGCAGCATTCAGGCCAGCTGCAAGGTGAACCCACACACGGAGAACATCGAAGTTTTCGCCAGCCACGTGGGCATCGGTCTGAACCCGAGCGCTTGGTGGGTGGTGGCGGACCGATTGGCGCAAAAGCAGGAGTCTTGGAAGCCCTTTGTTGCGCCTAAGCTGTTGGGTTTGCGCAAATTTATTTATCCAAGGTCTACGCGTTCTCTAGCGTGATGTCTAGCTATGCGAGAATCGCTCTCGACACTTTTCGACAACAGCGACATCATTGACATGACCAACCTGCGCGCCCAATCACCCGATCTACACCCTGATTTGCAATTGCTAGCCGCGCAAGGTACGCAGCAAACCTTCAAAAAAGGTAAGCTTATTTTCAAAGACGGCGACCCTGGCGATGTCATTTACATCTTGCTAGAAGGACGCGTACGGGCTTATGGCTCGTCTTTATCGAGCAAAGAAATCACCTACGGCTATATCGATGCGGGCGAATATTTTGGCGAATTGACGCTCGATGGTGGCCGCCGATCAGCTTCAATTGAAGCGCTAGAGACTAGCATTTGCGCGATAGTTACCAACGCGCAAGTCAAGGCTTTCATGCACGATCAGCCCCAATTTGCTACCGAAATGCTGCATACCGTCATCAGCCGCGCCAGACAGTCGACTGACAATGCCCGCAATATTGCGCTTTTAGACGTGTATTCACGCTTAAAGCACATCATTGAGAAGATTACCCCTGAAGTAGCGGTCACCATCAACATCACCCACCAAGAGTTAGCCGCAGATGTAGGCGCATCGCGCGAAATGGTGAGCAAACTTTTAAAAGATTTAGAAATTGGCGGCTACATCAGCTTCAAAAGCCGCAAGTTGACCCGACTCAAAGCCTTGCCAGTGCGCTGGTAAGCATCTCGAATTTGCTATTTTTATGATAGCATTTTAGGCAATAAATACGCCGGCTAGAACGAATATTACCTCTAAAATTGAGTCTTAGAGGTAAATATTGATTTACAAAGCCTTGATTTCAACCTTGCGCCACTTGATCGTGCCCCGCCCCCACTGCAGAGCTATCGGGCCGCTGACAAGTTTGGAGTCTTCAATATCCACGGTTTTCACGCCATTGAGCACCAATACCAAGCGCTTACCTTGCATGGTGATTTCATACGTGTTCCACTTGCCACCGGCCTTTGGCATGGGCGACACTTTGGCTACTTTAACGATTGCGCCTGTGCCGTAGGTCGGGTCTGGGCGTTGGTCGAAAATATTGGCCTCGTAACAATTTTCGTCGTTGATCTTGCCCGGATCTTGGCAACGCATGAAAATACCGCTGTTAGCGTCGTCAGTCGACCAAAATTCCGCCCGCAACATGAAATCTTTATATGTATTTTTCGTCACCAAATAGCCCGGGTCTTTGCCGCCTGTACTGGCTTGAATCGCGCCGTCAGACGCTACCCAGTTCGCATCGCCCACACGGTTGAAGTTGTCCAAACCTTTGGTGCCGTCCACCAACGAAGTCCACCCGCCAGAGCCGCCAGAAGTAGCGCAACCGCTAAGCGTCGCCGCTACGATAGCTGCAGATAGCAGCTTTTTTGTAAATTGTTTCATCGTTTTTGTCCTTTTGCGAATGTAGGTGGATATGTCGTAAAACTGCAACTTCTTCATTGTGTGCATGCTTACAAGAACTTAGTTTACGCACAAATATCAACCGTGAACCAAGGGATTACGCCAATAAGAAGGAATAAAAGCCGCTAGATCGTAAAATCTAGCGGCTTTTATGATGCATTTTAAGATAAATTTGCTATATTTTTAATAGTAACTTAGGCAACAAATACGCCGGCTATCAGCATATTTATCTTCAAAACGACAATTTTATGCCTCCAAAGTCTTTTGGTAGTTCGCAATGCCGTCTGTGATTTCTTTGGCCGCAGCTTCTGGGCCTTCCCAGCCGTTGATTTTGACCCATTTGTTTTCTTCTAAGTCTTTGTAGTGCTCAAAGAAATGGGAGATGGTACGCAGGCGCAGGTTGTTCAAATCTTCGGGTTTTTGCCACTGGGTGTAGAGCGAGCATTTTTTGTCGATAGGCACAGCCAAGACTTTGCCGTCTTCACCAGCTTCGTCGGTCATTTTCAAGATGCCAATGGCGCGGCAGGTGACGACAACACCGGGTATCAAGGGAACTGGAGTTATGACCAGTACGTCGACTGGGTCACCATCGCCACTCAAGGTTTTGGGGATGTAACCATAGTTGGTGGGGTAGTGCATCGCTGTGCTCATGAAGCGATCCACAAAAATCGCGCCAGATTCTTTGTCGACTTCGTACTTGATTGGGTCAGCATTCATCGGGATTTCGATGATGACATTGAATTCATGTGGGGCGTTTTTACCCGGGGTGACTTTGTCTAGGGACATGGTGAGTAGCTCTTAAAGTTATAAAAAAAGTGATGAAAAGGGTGGCTGACGTAAGTATTAACCCGCATTTTACTTTCAATAGGCTTGCGTAGCGCGAAATTGTCACATTTTCGAGTTAAAGTGCCTCCGTTGGCCAATCGACATGTCCGCATAAGGACAGCGAGGAAGCAACGCAGCGGGAGCTGGCGTTGACTTCAAAACTCTTAAGTGTTGAAACCAAGGCCTGCTCTCTTCATGCGATTAAACATTCGAGGA
>JANPLX010000015.1:0-2666 GCA_031422495.1 Polaromonas sp.
AGTTTGAAGTCAGACAAGCCGTCGTAGCCCATGCTGCGACAAAATCGAACAACCGTAGGTTTGCTCACATGGGCTTTGTCTGCAAGCGTGCTGATTGGTAATTTCGCAAATGCGCGCGGATCACTCAACACGAGTTTTCCAACACGCTGCTCGGCAGGCGCTAGAGAGCTCAAAGAAGCTTTTACGCGATCTAGCATTCTTCACTCCAGCAAAAGCCATCTTTAGCGATCATGGCACTAGAAGCACTTGGCCCCCAACTACCGGCTGCGTAAGAGCGTGGGCCTTGCGTATCGGCTTTCCAAGCGTCCAAAATAGGCTCAACCCAACGCCACGCGCATTCTTGCTCATCGCTGCGCACGAAAAGATTCAAGCGTCCAGCCAGAACGTCTAGCAACAAACGCTCGTATGCACCCACGCGTTCATTGCCGAAGCGCTTGTCAAAATCCAGATCGAGTTGAACGGGTACCAGCGTTTGTGAATTTTTACTTGCAGGGGTACGCTGATTGGCACCTTGAGAAAATAAATGCAACTCTAAGCCATCCTTGGGCTGGAGGTTAATCACCAGGCGATTTGCTGCACCTGCAGGCGATTGGTAAATAGCATGAGGTGCTGGCCTGAAATTGATCACAATCGAAGCATCACGTGCACCTAAGCGCTTACCCGTGCGAATGTAAAACGGTACACCAGCCCATCGCCAGTTGGCAATTTCGCAGCGCAGTGCAACAAAAGTTTCTGTCTGACTCTCCGTGTTGACACCGGTTTCTTGCCTGTAGCCAGGCACCGATTTCCCACCAATCGAGCCGGCACTGTACTGCCCACGAATAACATGCTGCTGCAAAGCTTCTGGAGTCCACGGTTTAAGCGAACGTAAGACTTTGAGCTTTTCGTCACGGATAGCATCCGCATGCGCATTGATAGGCGGCTCCATGCCAATCGCACACAACAATTGCAACGCATGGTTTTGCACCATATCGCGCAAAGCGCCTGTGTTTTCATAAAATGCGCCACGGGTCTCAACACCCAGATCTTCTGCTATGGTTATTTGTATGTTTGCTATATTTTCTCTGCGCCAAAGCGGCTCAAACAATGAGTTTCCAAAGCGTAACGCAAATAAGTTTTGAACAGAAGGTTTACCTAAATAGTGGTCAATGCGAAAAACTTGGTTTTCAGTTAACACGCGTCTCACAGTGTCATTGATAACGCGGTTGGAGGCTAAATCATGTCCCAAGGGTTTTTCTAGTACCACGCGAGTGCGTGGCCCATTTAAGCCTGCAATCGCAATTTGCTCGCATACCGTCGTGAACAGGGCAGGTGCTGTTGCAACGTACATAACAACCGTGTCTGCATGTCGTGAATTTAACGTCGCGGACAAGTTTGCGTAATACTCGCCTTTCGACAAATCCATTTGCAAGTAAAACAAACTCGTGGCGAAACGATCAAATTCGTCGCTATTGGGTCGCTTGGTGGGGTCTACAGCGTCAAAACGCGTCTTGATCTGCGTTCGATAAGCCTCATCGGTCATCGCTTCACGGCCAACGCCAATAATGCGCCCATCCGTAGGTAAGCTGCCATGTCGAAACGCTTGAAACATAGCCGGTAAGAGTTTGCGCCAAGCCAAATCGCCTGTGCCACCAAATATAACCAAGTCAAAACTCATGATTTTCCCGAAAAGTGATGTAACTGTTAAACCAAGAAGTGAGAGTATGAGTGTAACTCAGTTTCATAAACTGATCAATAAATTATAAAAATCTCATTCAACAGCGCTTGTTTTATTGATGAATTAAGTGTTTTCCCCTATGTATTCGTTAAGGCAGTTGAGTAAGATTTATAGGTAACTTAATTACTTTTAAACCTTATTCAACATGAAATTCAAAATATCTCATCTATGCAAAGCGGTCGCTATATTGTTTGTAGCTAATAGTTCTTTAAATGCATGGGCTGACGGCCAAGTCAATATCATTTGTTCAGTTCAAGCTGAGCATTGCAATATGATTGCTACCGTGTATACGCGTACGTCAGGCACCAAGGTCAATATGTCTATGAAAGGGTCTGGCGAAGCTTTGGCACAGTTGATCGCTGAAAAGGAAAATCCAAAGACCGATATTTGGTATGGTGGTACGGGTGACCCGCATTTGCAAGCTGCTGAGGCGGGTTTGTCGATGGAATATAAATCGCCTTCATTGCCCCAGTTGTACCCTTGGGCGCAGCAGCAAGCAGCGCAGTCTGGCTATAAAACAGTTGGTATTTATACAGGCCCTCTAGGGTTTGGCTACAACACAGAGTTGCTAGCCAAGAAAAAATTGCCTGTTCCGAAATCTTGGGCTGATTTACTGAAGCCTGAATACAAGGGCGACATTCAAGTCGCTAATCCAGCCTCCAGCGGCACCGCTTACACCATGATTGCTACGCTGGTTCAGCTTATGGGTGAAGACAAAGCATTTGAGTACATGAAGTCCTTGCATAAAAACATCAGCCAGTACACCCGCTCAGGTACGGGTCCTATCAAGGCAGTTGCGCGCGGCGAAACGGCAGTCTCCATCAGCTTTGTACATGATGGCCCAGGCGAAAAAATGCAAGGCTTTCCCGTTGAAACAATCACGCCTTTAGAGGGTACGGGCGCTGAAATTGGCTCTATGACCATCATCAAAGGCGCTCGTAACTTGGAT
>JANPLX010000016.1:0-34182 GCA_031422495.1 Polaromonas sp.
TCCTGGCACTCTTTCCAGGCGGGGGTCTGCATGGTTTTGATGGCACCGGCACGCAAGGTCAACTTGTCGTTGGGGATGACCAGGCCGTAGTCCACGCCAATGACGCGGCCAAAGCCTTTGCATTTTTCACAGGCACCGACGGGGGAATTGAAGGAGAAGGCCGAGGGAATGGGATCGGCATAGCGATGGTCACTCTCGGGGCAATGCAAACCAGTGGAGAATTTCCACATCGCACCTTCATCACCAGCATAGACATTGATGCGACCGCTGCCGCGTTTGAGCGCTACTTCGATGGCTTCGATGACGCGGGATTTTTCTGTGACGCCGATGCGGAAACGATCAGCCACCACGTCCAACAATTTGCGTGGCCCGGTGACTGTTGCTACCTCACGCTCGGCTTGCACTTTGGTGAAACCGCTGGCGGACAACCACTGGGTGACTTCTTCGGCCGTGGTTTTCGCAGGCAACTCAACAGGAAAGGTCACAGCCAGCCGTGGGTCGTCTCCCATAGCGGCAGCACGCTCCTGCATCTGGGTATAAATCGATTCTGAGGAATCATGCTTAACTAATAATGCCGTGTCGCGGTCAAACAACTGAGCCGCTCTTGCGAAATAGAGTTTCAGGTGATCATTCAACTCTGTCATGGTGCCCACAGTAGAGCGCGAGCTGCGTACAGGGTTAGTTTGGTCAATCGCAATCGCAGGGGGTACGCCATCAACACGGTCTACCGCCGGTTTGTCCATGCGATCAAGGAATTGTCTGGCGTAAGCGGAGAAAGTTTCGACATAACGACGCTGCCCCTCTGCAAACAAGGTATCAAACACCAGACTTGATTTACCCGAGCCGCTCGGCCCCGTCACGACGGTTAATTCACCGGTGCGTATGTCGAGATCGAGATTTTTGAGGTTGTGTTGACGTGCACCGCGAATGCGGATTAAGTTTTTATTCATTCAATAAATTGTTTTAATACTTAGTAGTTATATTCATTTTAACGATGCATAAATAGCCGTATCAACTACTCAATAATTAGGTTTTCCCTCTACTTCAATACAACTTTTTGGCGTAAAGTAACGTTACTTTTACAAACATGCGGGTTAGTTGCAAATGGATTTTAAAAATATAAATGCAATTTTAAAGAAAACAGAGAAAGGTACAAACGCGCTAAAGTTGCGTGATCCACTTCTCACGCAGAAATCACGTGTCTTACTTATACTGATAGACGGCAAAAAAACGATTGGCGAATTGGCACCCTTACTGACAGCAGGATCAGATACGCATGAAAAATTCAACGAATTACTACAAGCTGGCTTTATAGCTGAAGTTTTGCAGCAGGAAGTAGTAACACAACAACTGGAGACTAACAATGCCAGCCCAGCTATACAAAAGACTGAAATTACCAATTCGACCAAAAATCTTCAAGTTGCCATTCGCTCTGCCGTCCGAATGCTGACCGACATTCTTGGCCCTAATTCAGATGCACTTTGCATACAACTAGAAAAGTGCAAAAATAACGATGAATACAATGCCAAAATTTTAGAATTCCGTAAAATTGTGAGCTCGATGCGCACTGAAAAACATGGCGATGATTTTGTCAAAGCTGCTATCTTTTAAATCAGTGCAGATACAAGACGCAAGACAAAAATTCATTCAAGACTACAAGAAATAAACCCCTCCAGCGCTATCAGCGATGGAGGGGTTTTTAATTACTCGACTATGTGATTAATGTGCAGCACTTCCTGAAGAAATCGATCCATCGAGACTTGGATAACGCACATGCTCCACAAGGTCTTGGATTTCTTTACCTGGCGCTTTGGTAAGCAATGAGACAATGATGATCACCGCAAAGCCAATAGGTACACCGAACAAACCAGCAGAGATAGGTGCAATATCCCACCATGTATTGGCTTTAACAATCTCCGGCGTAATAGCCGTTCCATGAGTCAATTTATACAACCAAGGCTGTGTAGTGACCATATAGTACATAGTGACAGCTAAACCAGCAACCATCCCCAGAGATGCGCCCCATTTGTTAGCGCGCTTCCAGAAAATACCCAAAACAAGTGCTGGAAAAAATGCAGCGGCAGCGAATGAGAATGCAGCTGATACCAAGAATAAGATATCAGCGGGTTTCTGCGCTGCAACATATGCCGCAGCTAAAGCAACCACCAACAACAGCGCTTTTGATACAGCTACGCGCCTAGCGGTTGAAGCATTTGGATCTAACACTTTGTAATACAAGTCGTGCGATAAAGCATTAGCAATCGTCAACAACAAACCATCAGCCGTTGACAACGCTGCAGCCAAACCACCAGCAGCAACCAAGCCAGATATGACATAGGGTAAGCCACCAATTTCAGGCGTTGCTAAAACAATGATGTCGCCACCGATTGAAATTTCTGCCAATTGCAAAATGCCATCTTTGTTGATATCAACCACAGAAAGCAGGGATTTATCTACGGTGCTCCATCGGGCGATCCATTCCGGTAGTTTGTCAAATGGCGTATTTACCAAAATCGTATAAACTTCAAATTTCGCTAATACAGCCAACGCTGGCGCTGTGAAGTAAAGCAAGAAAATGAAAAACAGTGACCAGCTAACCGATTCGCGGGCTTCTTTAACGGAGGGTGTTGTGTAATAGCGCATCAAGATATGTGGCAATGCAGCAGTACCTATCATCAAGCAGAACACTAGTGCTAAGAAATTCTTACGCGCTATGTTTTGTGTTGCTTCATCTTTGCCAGGGAAAGGTTGCGCATGACGAATTGGCGGATTTGCACGAGCAGCGTTTGAGGTCCGTGCAGTAGTGTATGCAGTTTTAGCATCGGCTTCAGTTTTTGGCAAACCAGCTAGTGCAGTTTCTGCGGCTTTAATAGCTGCAGGTGTACCGTTAGCGGCTTTCAAATCATCAACTGCTTTTATTGCTGCAGCTTTATCCGAAGCCATTGCAGCAGGCACATCTTTTAGTTTTTCAACAGCCGCATCTGAACGTGCTTTAAAAATTGCGCGAACTTCAAGTTCTTTTGGGTCTTTTAAAAGTAGTTCTTCTTTAGCTGTAACTTTTTGCAGTGTATACCCGTATACAGCCTGAGGAATTGGGACACCCGTATGTTTTACGGACAACCAAATAACAGGCAATAAATACGCAATGATCAAAATCACATACTGAGCAACTTGTGTCCATGTCACAGCACGCATGCCGCCCAAGAATGAGCAAACCAAGATACCTGCCAAGCCTGCAAAAATTCCTATCTCAAAAGCCAAACCAGTTAAACGTGCTGTTATTAATCCCACACCGTAAATCTGAGCAACCACATAAGTGAACGAGCATAAAATCGCGGCAAACACGCCAATCAAACGTGGTAAATTACCTTCATAGCGTGCACCCAAAAAGTCAGGAATGGTAAATTGTCCAAATTTGCGTAGATAGGGAGCCAAAAATAGCGCTACCAGAACATATCCACCCGTCCAGCCCAAAATGAATGCTAATCCACCATAACCCTGCAAGTACAAAGTACCCGCCATGCCGATGAAAGAAGCAGCAGACATCCAGTCAGCGCCCGTTGCCATACCGTTATACATTGCTGGTACTCGCCTGCCCGCAACGTAGTATTCAGCGGCATCATTGGTGCGACTCATCACACCTATACCAGCATACAAAAGAACGGTGCCCGCTAAAAAGAAATAGCCTATCCAATTTTTGGATAATCCCATTTGCTCCAAGATAGCAAGTAGTACAACAAAAGCTATAA
Source organism: Polaromonas sp. (assembly GCA_031422495.1). GTDB lineage: Bacteria > Pseudomonadota > Gammaproteobacteria > Burkholderiales > Burkholderiaceae_C > Aalborgiella. Next base: position 3,750 of record JANPLX010000016.1, read on the forward strand.
AGCCTCCTGTATACCACGTATAGACTTTGTTCAGTCCTGATTTAAAGTCACTTTGTGACTGACTGTTGGTTCCAAACATGCTCATGATAGCTCTCCCTCGGCTACGCCGTATTCAATGTCTAGCTTGTTCATGTAGCGTGCATAGAACCAGATGATCAAACAATAGACCACCAAGGCACCTTGTGCCGCAACCCAAAAAGAAAACGGCCAGCCAAAAAAACTAAACGTTAACTCACGTGCGAAATAAACCACCACGAAGGTGACAAAGAACCAGATAGCCAAAAGTATGGCCGTGATTCGCAGATTTTTGCTCCAGTATTCCTGGTGCCTAGCTGTAAGCTTCATGCTTGCTCCTCTCTTAGTAAATAAAAAACATCTAAAGTACATTGGCAATGAATAGGTATATTCATTACCGCAAAACTTACAGCATCCATCATTTCGACTTCAGCTGCACAAGATGCGCCTAACTTCCACTGAAAAACTCAAATACAAAAAACAGTATGTAAATTTATAAAGTTTCAAGCTTCAAACCCATATCACGTGCCAATTGCTTGGCTACTTTGGGTTCGAAACCATTGAGATGCCGCAAAATAGCTTGTGCTTCGTTGGGTTGATGTAAATCCATATGCACGCGCGCTAGTTGATACCAACCATAGGGACTCATAGGTTGTAATTTTGTATTGCGTTTGAGGGCCTCCAAGGCATCATCGAGGCGGCCAAGCCTAACCAGCACTAATCCAAGTCCGTACCAAGCGCGATCCATTTTTTCTTCTATGGCAATGGCTGCTCGAAATTGGACTACAGCCTCATCCAAACGACTTAAATCTGACGATACATAGGCCAAATTGAAATGACTATTTGAAAGCTCTGGTTTGAGTGCAAGCACTTTCTCAAAATATTGATGCGCCAGCACGAGGTTCTTTTTTTGTAACGCGTCATAAGCCAAGCTGTTTAGCGCATAAACGCTGTTGGGCTCTTTCCCAAGCATCTGCTGAAATACCTCTGATGCAAGATCACGTTTACCTGCAAACAAAAACAGCTTCGCCTTCCAAGTCAGTAAAAACCGTTCTACTCGACCCAATCCAATTGGACTCTTAACTAAAGAACCCGTGCCAGACAGTGTAGTTTGTGTGTGATTTATTGACATGTTGCAACTCCCAAATCCACACACAAGTCAATTTTCATCTTCACGACAAGTACCCAAGCTACAACAAGCCAACACGCAGCTGCAAACGGAATATGCTGGTCAAGTATGAGTTTTGGGCTTACTTTTCGCGTGAGCCAAAGTACAGGTTTTGCAGCAACATCAAGTAATTGCCAAAACACATTGGTTACCTTCTTGATGCCAGCTAGCAAACCCAGTAAAAAGCGCGCAATGACGAACATCAGCGACAGTTCGATCAAACTTTTTAAAATAATAATGGTAAGAAGCATGTCTGATTAAATGTATAAATTCGTAATTTTTATTAAGCCTTTCTGACAATATGTCTACAATTTCTGACAGTTTTCTGACGAATATTGGAAAAAACCACTTTCCTCGGGTTTCTCCTTACCTTTAATGTGCAATCTAGGTCTTAAGCACTACGTAAATTGCTAGCATTTTGCATCGCTTCAAGGGTTTACCTTAGACGTGTTGCTCGGTTGAATTTACAAAACCATGCTTCTCTCCGCTCATATCAATATCTCCACCTTTGCTAAGCAAATAGAGTGCTAAACCAGCAAACAAAATAAATCCCACAACTATTTTCCACATGATATTTTCCTTGTAATGTTAAATGCTATCTTTATTTCCGCATCTGGATACTACTTTGCAGACATAAAAAAGCCCTCCGAAGAGGGCTCTGGAGGAAGTTGTAGAGTAACTGCAACTTCTTATATGTGACTTACGTTCGACTAATTAATCGTTAGCGTAAATGTCCACGTCCTTTGTTTCTTTAACAAAGAGCATTCCAATCACAAAAGTAATACTGGCAATGATGATTGGGTACCACAAGCCGTTATACATGTTGCCGGTTTGCGCCACGATAGCAAAAGCAGTCGTTGGCAACAAGCCGCCGAACCAACCATTACCGATGTGGTATGGCAAGCTCATGGATGTGTAACGAATACGAGTTGGAAACAACTCAACCAACATAGCTGCAATAGGACCATAAACCATGGTTACTAAGAGCACCAAGTAAGTCAAAATCAAAACGATCATCGGCTTATTAACTTTAGCTGGATCAGCCTTTGCTGGGTAACCTGCCGCTTTGAGGGCTGCAGACAATCCACCAGCAAACGCCGCTTCTTTGGCTTTCACTGTCGCGCCCTTAGCGTCTTTCTCGAAACCAGCCAAAGCGTCAGTTGCTTTCTTGAGATCTTCAGGCTTAGCAGCTGCAGCTGTCAAATCAGCAACTTTCTTCGTAGCTGATTCTTTAGCTGTCGCGATATCAGCATCGGTCGTCTTGGTTGAGTCATAGCTCGTAATGACTGTATCACCAACTTTGATGCTTGCTGGTGTACCAGTCGGTGCAGCAACATTGTCATAGCTCACAGAGCCAGCTGACAATTTTTGTTTAGCCACATCGCATGAGCTGGTGAACTTCACAGTACCGGTTGGGTTGAACTGGAATGAGCACTCTGCTGGATCAGCAGTTACTACAACTTTGTTCTTCGCTTGTGCAGCAGCCAAATCTGGGTTAGCAGCTTCAGTGAGCATTTTGAACGCAGGGAAAAAGGTTAATGCACCCAGTAAGCAACCAGCCATGATGATCGGCTTACGACCAATTTTGTCTGACAACGCACCAAAAACAATAAAGAAAGGAGTGCCAATAATCAAAGAAATAGCAACCATGATGTTAGCCGTTGCGCCGTCAACCTTGAGCGCCTGCGTCAAGAAGAACAAGGCATAAAACTGACCGGTGTACCAGACCACTGCCTGACCTGCGACCAGACCGAACAGCGCCAAGATAACGATCTTTAAGTTTTTCCATTGACCGAATGATTCAGACAAAGGTGATTTTGAAGTTTTACCTTCTGATTTCATTTTTTGGAAGGCTGGTGATTCATTCATGCTCAAACGAATGTAAACCGACACCGCCAACAATAAAATAGAAACCAAGAAAGGAATGCGCCAGCCCCAGTCAGCAAAAGCCGCTTCGCCGATACCTGTACGCACACCCAAAATCACCATCAAGCTCAAAAATAAACCTAAGGTAGCCGTGGTTTGAATCCAAGCAGTGTAGGCACCACGTTTGCCGTGTGGTGCATGCTCAGCCACGTAAGTAGCAGCGCCACCGTATTCGCCACCCAAAGCCAAGCCTTGCAACATGCGAAGTACAATCAGTATTACAGGAGCTGCAACGCCAATAGTGGCATAGTTTGGCAACAAGCCGACGATAAACGTAGACACACCCATGATCAAAATAGTCACCAAAAAGGTGTACTTGCGACCAATCATGTCACCCAAACGTCCAAAAATCAAAGCGCCAAACGGACGGACGATAAAACCCGCGGCAAAAGCCAACAAAGAGAAGATCGTGCGCGATGCTGGATCGAGTGCTGAAAAGAACTGATTACCGATGATCACCGCCAAGGTGCCATACAAGTAAAAGTCATACCATTCAAATACCGTACCCAATGACGAGGCGAAGATAACCTTCTTTTCCTCTGCCGTCATGGGCTTGTTTGCAATTGCTGTAGCCATTGATGTCTGTCCTCCAATAAATGAAAAGTCACCTCGACTGAGGTGATTACTAAGTATCTATTGAAGGTCTGACCTGACCCTGACTTCAAACTTTTGCCCCGCTTACAACCCAAGGGTTATCCCTAGAGCACCATCTCGCCATATGGCATTTAAAGCGTATTTAGTAGAAAATTTATCATTTAAATCGTGTCGTGCCTTGCGGCAGTAAAGCATGTTCATCCCACTTCGTGTTTTCAAACCAAACATCTTTTTTCAAATATGCCGCTAGCATCGGTAAAGAATCCAGACCAAAAAACAACTTGTCATCCACTTTAAAAGTTGGCACCCCGAACACGCCAGCTTGTATCGCTGATTCGGTAAACGCCTTTAGCAATGCTTTGACTTCTGCAGAGTTCGGATCCAGTAGCGGCTTCAAGAACTCAGTCAAAGCATTAGTTCGTAGCGCGTCTTCAGCATCTTTACCGCTGCACCAAATATGCCTAAACAATGTTTCAACCACATAGCGATTTGGCTGCCCACCCGTACCACAAGCCACCGCCAGCCGAAGTAGCGCCAAAGGGTTAAACGGGTGAGCGGCTGGCGTTTGCATGTTAATTTCCAGCTGATTTGCTAGCCACTGCACTTGGCGATAGGTCCACACACGTTTAGGTGGTATTTCAGCGGGACCCAGCTGACCGTGGTGCTTCAACACACCTGCAAACAAAACGGGCTGGTAAGTTACCTGATAGCTGATGCCCTGCAGCGCTTGAGGCATGCGTTCAAACGCCAAATAGGCGTAGGGTGAGATCACGTCAAAGTAAAAAGTAATTTGTTTCATGGTATTTTTGCATCCGCTTCTTTACGTTGCTCGATCAACAACCAAACCGCTTTTTTAGCCTCATCGTCGTGTGAACTCCAAGTGATGATTTCGTCAATCGTGCGCCAGCAGCCAAGGCACAACTTGGATACTTCATCCATTTGGCACAATGAGATACAGGGTGAAGGAATACTCATAAAATACTTAATAATGACTGTAGCCGACGTATTTATTGCCTAGTTTGCTATAAAATTTATATTGCAACATCGGCAACGGGCGCTGATGTGAGTAACTGCAAAGCATACGGTGTAATTTCAAACACGGCATTCGGATGACCTGCAGCAGCCCACACCGTTTCGAACCGAAACAACTCTTTGTCCAGCAGAGTCACCGGCAGGGTCAGATGCCCGACAGGTGCCACGCCGCCAATGGCAAAGCCTGTTTTTAGTTTCACAAAATCAGCATCTGCACGACCAAGTTTACCGCCATCTTCGCAAACCAAGGCTTGCACTTTCATTTCGTCCACACGTTTATCGCCCGACGTGATGACCAAAACAGCTGAATCATCAGATTTGCGTTTAAAAATAATGCTTTTAGCGATTTGACCAAGTTCAACACACAAGGCATCTGCCGCTTGTTGCGCTGTTCGCGCTGCATCTTCAAGCATGCGTGGCTGCTGCGTATGTCCGGAATTTTGCAGGAAAGCAGTTACACGCTGCACCCCTTCAGGTAATATAGAAAGCTCAGCGCCACACATCATGCTGTTCGCTTATTAAATAGTGCTTTAGCAGCACGTGAATTGGTTGGACGTTGCAGAAAATCGCTGATGAACTGACCTGCATCAATCAGTTTATCCATATCAATGCCCGTATCAATACCCATACCGTGCAGCATGTAGACCACATCTTCAGTTGCTACATTGCCTGTAGCCCCTTTAGCATAAGGGCAGCCACCTAGACCTGCAATAGAGGTGTCAAATTGCCAAATACCCATCTCCAAGCAACGCAAAGTATTGCCCAAGGCTTGACCATAAGTGTCATGGAAATGACCCGAGATATCGTTAATCTCATACACTTGCAAAGCAGCTTGAATAGCGCGCTGTACTTTGATGGGCGTACCCACACCAATCGTGTCGGCGACACCTATATGTTGCACGCCTATATCTTTCATCAACTCAGCAACTTTGGTCACTTGATCAGATGAAACATCGCCTTCGTACGGGCAACCCACAGCACATGAAATAGCGCCGCGCACAAAAATATTCTTCTCTTTTGCACCAGCTACAACAGGTCTAAATCTCTCAATACTCTCAGCAATAGAGCAATTGATATTGCGCTGGCTAAATGCTTCGCTAGCAGCAGCAAACACTACAATTTCGTGTGGCCAATAGGCTTCGTCACCTGCAACTGCGGCATTAAAACCCTGCAAATTAGGGGTTAAAACAGAATATCGCACATTATTTTTGCGTTGAACGCCGGCCATTACTGCTGCGTTATCAGCCATTTGCGGTACCCATTTAGGCGATACGTAACTAGTGACTTCAATTTCAGTAAGTCCAGCTTCTTGAAGGCGATGCACCAGCTCAATTTTGACATTGGCAGGAACAGTTTGTTTTTCATTCTGCAAACCATCGCGTGGCCCGACCTCAACGATCTTTACATAAGCGGGTAATGTCATAGAAACCTCAATATCCTTTTTGTTGATCAACCACGCCCTCAATCGCCTCGCCGCGTGTTAATGAATTAATTTTTCGAGCAATCTGCGCAATAGTTTCGTCTCGCAAGGTGCGTGCCGAGGTGTGTGGTGTTACTGTAATTTTAGGGTGCGACCAGAACGCATGCTTTTCTGGCAATGGTTCATCGCGAAATACATCTAAAGTGGCACCAGCAAGATGGCCTGCGTCAATCAAAGCAATCAAATCTTCTTCAACCAAATGCTGACCGCGCGCGACGTTGATAACATAGCCACCCACCTGCAAGCGCTTTAAACTGTCACGGTTCATGATATTGGCCGTTTGGGCTGTCAATGGCAACAAACAGATCAACACTTTGCTTGCAGCTAAAAAGGCATTAAATTCATCTTTTCCAGTAAAGGTTTTTACGCCATCGATTGTCTTTTTTCCCTGACTCCAACCGTTAACATTGAATTCAAAGCCACGCAGTGCTTTTGCAACACGCTGCCCCAAAACACCCATGCCCATCACGCCAATAGGGAAGTCTTCGCGGCGCTTTGGTTTTTGAAAAACCCAGTGCTTGTTTAATGTAGCCTTGTCGTACTCGGCAAAATCTCTGAAGTGACGAATCACCGCATGACAAACATACTCCGCCATTTGCACCGACATACCCGCATCTTCCAAGCGAACAATCTTCGCAAGCGGTGAAAGTTTCATTGGCATGATGGCATCTACACCAGCGCCAATGTTAAAAATTGCCTGCAGTAGAGGCTGTTCATCTAAAAATTGCTGTGATGGTCGCCAAACTACCGCATAGTCAGCCTGCAAATCTCCCTCTTGCCACTCCGTGACATCTGCCTCAGGCAGTGCCGCTCTCAAACCATCCAGCCAAGGCTGTACTTTTGTATCTCTGCAAGCAACTGTAATCTTCATTTTTTATACGATCTACTTAACTGTCAACTTCAATGACTAATTTAACTGACTAATTTAAGCAACTCTGCGCCTTCTACTACTTGATCGCCAGGAAAGTACATCAGCTCTTGTACAACGCCATCAATGGGTGAGTTAATCGTGTGCTCCATTTTCATCGCATCCATCACAGCCAGTGCTTGGCCTTTTACCACTTTATCCCCAGCTTTGACACTGAAAGAAATTAGTTTTCCAGGCATGGGCGCTGTCAATCGACCGCCAACCTCGTGCACATCACTGGCATGCTCAAGCAAATCAATAGCTATAATTTGTGTAGCACCTTGAGCATTAAATACGCTGACTACATCATTATTTTTGTAGATTGTATTGGTACATCTTTGGCCAAAGCATTCAACATCAAATCTTTCGCTATGCTTGACATAGTTCAGATTGCTAGAAGTATCACCTATCGTTAGATGCGTTTGCCCATCGTGCAAATATTTGAGCTGCGCTGCAATGGTTTCGCCATGAAAAGTAAATTCAAAGGGACGCGTTTGAACGCCAAACAATTGCCAGCCATCACATTGCTCCCAAGGGTCTTGCCAAGCATTTTTTCGATTGCTACCTTGGCGATTGGTATTCGTTTTAAAACCTGCTCTTTCAGATTCTAAAGTATGTGCAACAGCGCATGCAACCGCATATACAACACCTATCGGCTCCTGCTTGAACAAAGCTTTTTCTTCTCGCTGAATCAGGGCTGTGTCTAAATCGGCTTTTACAAACGAATCACTTCGCACCACATATCGCAAAAATTGAACATTGGTATTCAAACCCACAATGTGTGTATTTGCCAACGCAGCATCCATCAACGCCAGCGCTTGCTCGCGTGTGTCCCCATGTACGATGAGCTTAGCGATCATCGAATCGTAATAGGGTGAAATCGCATCACCCTCACGCACGCCAGAATCGACACGCACAGAGGTAGTTGAATTTTCTGATCGTTCGAACGAAACACTGCACGGCAAAGCGTACACATGCAAACTGCCCGTAGCAGGTAAAAACTGGTTGTCAGGGCTTTCCGCACAAATACGTGCTTCTATAGCATGACCCTTGATCCGCAATTGCTCTTGATTGAGAGGCAAGGGTTCACCACTGGCGACGCGCAGCTGCCATTCCACCAAATCTAAACCTGTGATGGCTTCTGTCACTGGGTGCTCTACCTGTAAGCGTGTATTCATCTCCATAAAGAAAAATTGCATGCTGCCATCAAGCTTTTGCTCAACGATGAATTCCACCGTGCCAGCACCTTCATACTTCACTGCCCTGGCAGCGGCTACTGCAGTCGCACCCATTTGCGCGCGCATTTCCTCAGTCAAACCTGTCGCGGGGGCTTCTTCTAGTACTTTTTGGTGCCTACGCTGTACTGAACAATCACGTTCAAACAAATACACATAGTTACCATGTGCGTCGCCAAAAACTTGAATTTCAATATGACGAGGACGTTGCACATATTTTTCGATCAATACCGCATCGTCACCGAAGCTGTTGATGGCTTCACGTTTACACGAAGTTAAAGCGGCTGCAAAATCAGCTTCCTTCTCTACGATCCGCATGCCTTTGCCACCGCCACCAGCGCTGGCTTTGATCAAAACTGGGTAGCCAATGTGGTTAGACTCTGTTTGTAAAAATGCTGGGTCTTGATTCGCTCCGTGGTAACCCGGTACCAGCGGCACACCAGCTTTTTCCATCAACTGTTTTGATTCAGCTTTGAGCCCCATAGCTTTGATAGCGCTGGCGGGTGGACCAATAAATACCAATCCAGCCGCTTTACATGCTGTCGCAAACGCATCGTTTTCACTCAAAAAACCATAGCCAGGATGCACCGCCTGCGCACCTGTTGCTTTAGCAACTTCAATGATTTTCTCCCAGCGCAGATAGCTGTCTTTAGGTGAATTTCCACCGATATGAACAGCTTCATCGCACATCGCTACGTGCTTGGCATGCGCATCCGCATCAGAATAAACAGCTACTGTTTTGATCGCCATTTTTGCGCACGTTGCAGCAACTCGGCATGCGATTTCGCCACGGTTAGCAATCAATATTTTTTTAAACATGTGGGTTTCTTTTGTTTTTTGAATGCGTATTTATGCATACCTATGTGGATGAAGCCATACCTTCGCCACCCAGCCAGTCTGAAATTCGTCGAAATATGGCTTTGAGGTATTTAGACAAAACGACGACTAACCAAATACTCAACACCAAGATAATGAATAGCGTTATGCCAAATGTGATCGGGTAATTCGTCGCCAACCACATCATCCCCAGTACCGCGCCATCTTCAGCCAAGCTCACAGCAATATTGCTAAATGGTTCAGGCGATGTATTTACAGCTGCTCGTGTGCTAGCCTTGGTTGCAAACGACGTTGCGGCTAAGGCACCTCCCAAAAGTCCTGCTACTGAGCCCATGGTCGCACTATCTGCACCAAAAACCCCAGCTGCTAATGCAGCACCAGCGGGGACGCGAATGACGGAATGCACCATGTCCCATAACGAATCTACTCCCGGAATTTTGTCGGCAAAAAACTCGACGAAAAGCATAAAACCACTACCAGCCAACATAGCCGGGTGCTGCAGCACAGACAAACCTGAAGGTAACGGTAACCAGCCCAACATACCCGTGAAACCCGTGATAAACACCACCAAATACAAACGAATACCACTGGCCCACCCCAGCGCTGCCGCCAGCGCCATCAACTGTGCCATGTCCATGGTTTTGGTGTTGGATGCCAGCACCCCGCCTGCAGCTGAGCCGACAGTTCCAGTCATACCTAACAAGCTCTTCCAAATTTCGAGCAAAGTATCCATATTCACCTTTGAATAATTTCTCTAACGATTTACATCCTAAACACACCAAACTTTGTCTCTGGTATGGGCGCATTCATCGCCGTACTCAATCCCAATGCCAGCACGCGACGCGTGTCTGCTGGGTCGATCACACCGTCGTCCCATAAACGTGCGGTGGCGAAGTAAGGATGACCTTGCACCTCATATTGCTCCTTGATGGGCGCTTTAAAAGCGTCTTCTTCCTCAGCGCTCCACGCGCCACCCTTGGCTTCAATACCATCGCGCTTGACGGTTGCCAATACGCTGGCAGCTTGCTCGCCACCCATGACGCTGATACGCGCATTTGGCCACATCCACAAAAACCGTGGTGAATAGGCCCGGCCGCACATGCCGTAATTGCCAGCGCCAAAACTGCCGCCAATGATGATGGTGAACTTGGGCACGGCTGCAGTGGCCACAGCGGTGACCATCTTGGCCCCGTTGCGGGCTATACCTTCGTTTTCATACTTACGCCCGACCATGAAACCGGTGATATTCTGCAGAAACACCAAGGGTATTTTTCGCTGGCAGCACAGCTCGATGAAATGCGCGCCTTTGAGCGCCGACTCGCTGAACAAAATGCCATTGTTGGCGATGATGCCGACGGGCATACCCTCAATCCGCGCAAAACCGCATATCAAGGTCGCACCATAACGTGCTTTGAACTCATCAAACTCGCTGCCATCGACGACCCTGGTAATGATTTCTCGCACGTCAAACGGTTTACGCGTATCTGTAGGGATCACACCATATAGCTCAGTTGCTACATATTTAGGATCTACTGAGGCATATAAATCACCGGATAATTGCTTTTTTCTATTCAAATTCTTGATAGATTGGCGCACAATGGCCAGCGCATGCATGTCGTTCTGCGCCAAATGATCAGCCACGCCGGATAAGCGGGTGTGGACATCACCGCCCCCCAGGTCTTCAGCGCTAACGACTTCGCCTGTCGCCGCTTTCACTAGCGGTGGACCGCCTAAAAATATCGTACCTTGGTTTTTGACGATGATGGCCTCGTCGCTCATGGCGGGTACATACGCGCCGCCCGCCGTACAACTACCCATCACCACGGCGATTTGGGCGATGCCCTCCGCGCTCATCGTGGCTTGGTTGAAGAAGATGCGCCCAAAATGGTCGCGGTCGGGGAACACCTCGTCTTGATTCGGCAGATTCGCCCCGCCTGAATCGACCAAATAGATGCACGGCAGCTTGTTTTGCAGAGCCACTTCTTGCGCACGCAAGTGCTTTTTGACTGTCAAAGGGTAGTAGGTGCCGCCTTTGACAGTGGCGTCGTTGCAGACAATCATGCAATCAATGCCACTGACCCGACCTATACCAGTGATGAGTCCGGCAGCCGGTGCGCTGTCGCTGCCGTCTTTGTCAGGGTACATACCGTAGGCAGCCATAGGACTCAGCTCTAAAAACGGTGTGCCGGGGTCAAGCAGCATCTGCACCCGATCACGCGGCAGCAATTTGCCACGGGCTGTGTGCTTGGCCCGCGCCGCATCGCCGCCGCCCAAGGCAGTTTTGTTGACTTTGGCGTTCAGGTCATCGACCAAGGAGCGCATGGCAGCAGCGTTGGCTACAAAATCGGCAGAACGGGCGTTAAGTTTGGTTTCCAAGACAGGCATGGTGAATTCGCACTATTAGGTTACTGAATATGTATCATCGTATACTTGTGTCTAATTGACGTTTACGTAAACGTCAATCAATCGCAGATTGTGCCATCTTTTGACCCAATAGACTAGGTAAATGCAGCATATCTGTAAACGTGTGACTAGCACCCGCAGCCATTAAAGCAGCATGTTCTGTGGCTTGCATATGCGGCTGGGCGTAACCAAACACCATACAACCCGCAGCCACGCCGGCCATCACACCCGTGACCGTATCCTCAACCACGGCACAACGGCTAGGATGGACGCCTACGGCAGCGGCGGCAGCTAGATAAACATCAGGTGCGGGTTTGGAGCGCGGCATTTCGTGGCCACTGAAGATGCGGCCTTCAAAATAGGGCATCAAAGCTACTTTAGCGAGCTGCAGCTCAACTTTGAACCTGTCCGCCCCTGACGCGCAGGCGATTCGTCCGCCAAAACTCAGGTGGATTTGCTCAATAGCGGTATGGATATTGGGGATTGCCTGTAAATGCGCCTCTAACGCTGCGTTGCGCCGCGCTCTGAACGCGGCCATCCAAGCCTCGGTCAAAGGTTTGCCGGTGTTGGCCTCGATCGCCAGCTTTTCATCGATCACGGCTTTGCCGACGAAATGCTGGAAGCAGGCTTCAGGCGTCAAACACCAACCCTGCTCTTCCAGCATATCCCGCAACAAGCTGTTGGTGATGGGTTCGCTGTCGACCAATACACCGTCACAATCAAACAAAACAGCGTCAAATTTATGATACATATTCACTATATATTTAATAGCACTTTAGGCAATAAATACGCCGGCTACAAAGAAATTTATGGACATAATAATAGGTATTTTTTAGATGCTTTTTTATAAGTTATCACCATCAACATAATACCAATAATCGTTCTCAGACACAAAACGACTGCGTTCATGCAAGCGAATGGCGCGACCGGTGCTGTCGCGCTGCCTTGCGACAAAGGTGACTTCCGAGTGAGTGGCATCAACCACCGTGTGATTTTGAACCTGCAAACCCAGCCATTTCACGCCAGTTTCGAACTCCAAACTCGCTGGACGCTGGCTGCTGTGCCAAGTACTGAGTAAATAATCAGTCATTTCAAGCACGAATGCGCTGTAGCGAGAGCGCATCAAGCTCTGGGCATCGGGCGCGACCTGATTACCTTCAAGGTACTCACCACAACATGCGATGTAAGCCAGTGGCTGATTTTTTGCGTCGGTTCTGCCGCAGGGACATAACATGACCGGCGTTACAGGTCGCATAGCGCTATGGCTGGATGGTTCAAATTAGCGCGATGAACTTACCTATCCCGCCTTCTTCGCTTTACGCTCTTCCAAAGTTTCCACTGGAGCGCCGGCATTAACCCACGCCTCATAGCCGCCGTCGATGTGCGCCACATTAGTCATGCCCATGTCCTGCAAGGTTTTAGCCGCCAAGGCGCTACGCCAACCTGCTCCGCAGAACAAAATGAACTCTTTGCTGTCGTCCGCCCAGATCTTCTTGTGGTACGGCGATTCGGGGTCGACCCAAAACTCCAGCATGCAGCGTGGCGCATGCATGCTGTCTGTCACGGTGCCGTCTTTTAATTCGCGCACATCGCGGATGTCGACGATTTGCACTTTGGTTTTTGAGCTGGCGTCGGCGCTTTTCGCCAGTACTTCGGCGACGGTGTAGGTTGTCACCTGGGCCATGGCCTCGTCAACTAAAACCCGAAAACCCTTGGTGATTGCCATTTTTTGTTCCTAAATAATGATTTTTATTTTCAATGATTTTAATTTTATTGATTTAAAACTAAGCCAAAGCACGCGTGATGATGATTTTCTGCACATCGCTAGTGCCTTCATAAATCTGGCAGACCCGCACATCGCGGTAAATCCGCTCAACTGGGAAATCGCTGACGTAGCCGTAGCCACCCAGAGTTTGTATCGCCGCGCTGCAGACTTGCTCAGCCATTTCGCTGGCAAAAAGCTTGGCCATGGCAGCTTCTTTCAGGCAGGGTCTGCCTGCATCGCGCAAGGCGGCTGCATGCCAGATCAATTGCCTTGCCGCTTCAATCTGCGTAGCACAATCGGCCAATCTAAAGCCGACAGCTTGGTGGTTGAAAATGGGTTGACCAAAGCTTTCGCGCTGTTTCGCATAGTCCAAAGCGCATTCAAACGCGCTGCGTGCCATGCCCACGCTTTGCGCAGCTATGCCGATGCGGCCGCCCTCCAGCGCTCCCAAGGCAATTTTGTAGCCCTCGCCCTCTTGACCGATCAAGTTGTCAGCAGGGATGCGGCAGTTGTCGAAGTTGATCTGCGCGGTGTCGCTGCTGTGCTGCCCCAGCTTGTCTTCTAAACGCGCCACACTATAGCCGGGTGAATTGGTGGGGACGATAAAGGCGCTCATGCCCTTTTTGCCAGCACCCTTGTCGGTCATGGCGATGACAATCGCAACATCGCCGTTTTTACCGCTGGTGACGAATTGCTTCACGCCGTTGATGATGTAGTTGTCTCCCACTTTGCGTGCCGTCGTTGACATATTTGAGGCATCACTGCCAACATGCGGTTCGGTCAAGCAAAACGCACCCAACATCGCACCCAAAGCCAAAGGCGTAAGCCATTTTTTCTTTTGCTCTGCATTGCCATAACGCATCAAAATGGCGTTGACGGGGCAGTTCGTGACGCTGATAGCCGTGCTAGTGCCGCCGTCGCCAGCGGCAATTTCTTCCAGCACCACCGCCAAGGTCAAATAATCTAAATTCGCCCCACCAAATTCTTCAGGCACGCAAATACCATATGCGCCCAACTGCGCCAAGCCTTTGTGCACGTCTTTGGGAAAGTGGTGCTCTTTGTCCCACTTGGCGGCGTTAGGCCACAGCTGCTCTTGCGCGAACGCACGAACGGCGTCGCGAATCATTTCTTGGTATTGGTTGAGCAACATGGTATCGGTATTTACTTTTAGAAATAACTTTTAAATCAACTCAATCGTCATCGCCGTTGCTTCGCCACCGCCAATGCACAGCGTGGCCAAGCCGCGCTTCAGACCACGGGCTTGCAGGGCGTGGATCAGCGTCACGATTATGCGAGCACCACTCGCGCCAATCGGGTGCCCCAACGCACAAGCGCCGCCGTTGACGTTGACGATCTCATGCGACAAGGACAGCTCTGTCATCAAGGCCATGGGCACGACAGCAAAGGCTTCGTTGATTTCCCACAGTTGCACATCTTTCGCAGTCCAACCCGCTTTAGCCAAGGCTTTTTGCGTTGCCCCCAGTGGCGCTGTCGCAAACCAGTTGGGCTCTTGCGCGTGGGTGGCGTGGCTGACAATGCGGGCTATTGGTTTTACGCTTCCCTTCTCAGCCATGCTTTGACGCATCAACACCAAGGCTGCCGCTCCGTCGTTGATAGACGAGCTGGACGCTGCGGTGATAGTGCCGTCTTTTTTAAACGCTGCACGCAAACCCGCAATCTTGTCGAGTTTGATTTTTCCAGGGCCTTCGTCTATGCTGATAACAGTATCGCCAGCGCGACCTTTAACCGTCACTGGTGCGATTTCAGCGACAAACGCGCCTGATTTGATAGCCACTTGCGCGCGTTCTACGCTGGCTATGGCAAATTTATCTTGTGCTTCTCGGGTAAAGTTATATTTGGCTGCGCAATCTTCACCAAATGTACCCATAGACCGCCCAGCTTCGTAAGCATCTTCCAAACCGTCTAACATCATGTGATCGAAAATTTGACCATGCCCAATACGAATGCCGCTACGTCCCTTTGGCAATAAATGCGGCGCGTTGGTCATGCTTTCCATGCCGCCGGCTATGACAACATCTGCGCTGCCAGCCAACAACATGTCATGTGCAAACATGGCTGCACGCATACCTGAACCACACATTTTTGACAATGTGACCGCACCCGCACTGATGGGCAAGCCGCCTTTGAAAGCAGCTTGGCGAGCAGGCGCTTGGCCTTGGCCTGCCATCAAGCAATTGCCGAACAAAACTTCATTGACAGCATCGCCTTTGATGCCAGCGCGTTCAACAGCCGCTTTGATGGCGGCGCCTCCCAAGTCATGCGCTGATAGACTTGAAAAATCGCCTTGAAAAGCACCCATAGGTGTACGTGCAGCGGAGACGATAACAATTGATTCAGACATAGTTTTCTCTATTTAGTAAATGGTTAAAAATAATTAGCTTACGAATCAATGGCATGTGATTGGTGTGAAAATCGGCGTTCATTCTCATACGGAAAAACATCAAACACATGACCCTCTGCAATGCGCTCTTTGTGTGCTTGCCAGAAAGATGCTTGCAACAAATCTGCATGGTGCTTCATAAACATAGTGCGCACCGTTGGATTCCCTAGCAAAAATGGACCAAATGTTTCGGGAAAGACGTCTCTGGGGCCAACTTTGTACCAAATTTCGCCACTCATTTCTTCTTCTTCTGTACGTGGCTGAGGTACTTTTCGGAAATTACAATCGGTGATATATTCAATCTCGTCGTAGTCGTAAAACACAACTTTTCCGTTGCGCGTGATGCCAAAATTTTTCCACAACATGTCACCAGGGAAAATGTTGGCGGCCACCAAGTCTTTGATCGCGTTGCCGTACTCAATTACTCCACGCTCTACTTGTAGCAAAGCGCGCGCAGACGCTGAGCCAGGCACGGGGTCAACGAAACCAACGTCAAACGCCTCTTGTAAATAAATATTCAGCGGAATCATGCGTCGCTCAATATAGATGTGTTTGATGACAACTTCCATGTGGCCATCGTTATCGCGGTCACTGATTTCCAATTGACTTGGCGCAAACTTTTCGATTTCAGCAATCAGCTCATCGTCAAAACGATCGCGCGGGAAGGCCACTTCGCTATATTCCAAGGTGTCGGCCATGCGACCAACGCGGTCGTGCTGCTTCACCAGCAAATACTTACCTTTGATCTGCTCTCGCGTGGTGTCTTTTTGCGGCGGGTAATAGTCTTTGATCACCTTGAAGACATAGGGAAACGACGGCAAATCAAACACCAGCATGACCATGCCTTTGATGCCGGGTGCAATGCGAAACTTGTCTGTAGAATGCCGTAAATGGTGCAAAAAGTCGCGATAAAAAAGCGTTTTACCTTGCTTTTGGAGCCCGAGTGCATTGTAAATTTCGTTGCGTGGTTTACGCGGCATCATGCTGCGTAAAAACTGTACGAAAGCTGAAGGCACTTCCATGTCGACCATAAAGTAAGCGCGTGCAAAGCTGAAAAGCGTCTGCAAATCATCTTCACCAAAAAGCACCGCATCAATGACCAAATTATTTACCGGCGATGCTTCATCCAGTTCACGTTCAATATGAAGCAAGGGAAGCGCAAACGGCACTTCGTTGAAACCGTTGATGATCTTGCCGACAATATAGGCGCCCTTGTTCCGAAAAAACAGGCTAGATAGAACCTGTATTTGAAAATTAGCGCGTAACTTAACATCCTGCAGCCGCTCACGCACCGCGTTGACGACACACGCGACATCCCGCGGCAAGTCTTGAAACGCTGTACGCAAATCAAAATCAAGTACCAGTTTTTGAACTGCTTCGCCTATGTTTTCTGAATTCGGGTAGTAAGACCGATAGGTTGGTCTAGCAGCTGGTTCGTCGTTTTCAATATATTCTGTGCTGACTGCAGGTCGTACGAAAATAAAATCATTTTGAAAATAGCTGCGATGCAAAATTTTCGTCGTCACCGAGTTAAAAAATGTCTCTGCAAGTTCAGGCTGATGATGGTCAACCAACAGCCCGATGTAATGCAATTTGATTTGTTGCCAAACATCCATCGCTTGATCAGCAGCTTTGAATTCGAGCTCAAGCCGCATCGAGCATTCTTTGACGCGCATGTCATAAAACTCAATGCGTTCACGCTGCGCACGTTGTTGACCATGCCAGTCAGCCACTTCAAAGCGGTGTTTTGCGCGGGCAGACTCAGTACGAAATAAACCATAGTGACGGTTAAATCCGTCCATCATGGCTTTGGCAATATCGTAGGCAAGTGTTGAATCTAAGCGTTGCGGGAACATGGTTGAAAATGTCTGATTTTGAGTTTTTTACTAATAAATAGCTATAAATAACATAGCAATTTGACCATATTTATTGACGGCTAGAAGCCAAAACACCCTCTATTGATTGTTTATAAATAGTCTCTAAATTATCTAATCCTGAAACACTGATTCGTAAATCTTGCAGCAAACCGTCATGAATGCCATACACCCAGCCGTGAACTTGAATCACTTGTCCACGGCTCCAAGCATCTAACATGACCGTGCTTTGGCAAACATTGACAACTTGTTCCACAACGTTTAACGTCACCAAGGCATCTAAACGTTTGCCCTCTGGCATGGCATCTAGAGACTGACGATGACGGTCTCGTACATCTTGAATGTGTCGTATCCAATTGTCAGCTAGACCAATGCGCAAATTACTAAGCGCTGCCTGCACACCGCCGCAGCCGTAGTGCCCAACCACCATGATGTGTTCGACCTTCAACATTTCAACGGCAAACTGAATTGTTGACAATGCGTTTAAATCCGAATGCACCACGACATTGGCAACATTGCGATGCACAAACACCTCACCTGGCTCTAATCCGGTGATTTGATTGGCGGGTACTCGACTGTCTGAGCAACCAATCCACATGTATTTAGGTTTTTGTTGGCTTTTTAAGTTGGTGAAAAAGCCAGGGCGCGTGCGCTCCATCTCGGCAGCCCACTGGCGGTTATGGGCGAAAAGCTTTGAAATTGAAGTTGGCATAGTTGGTAGTTTTACTGTTATTGCCGAATAGCTTACATCGTCTCAGCAAAAATCTCACGCCCAATCAACATACGACGAATCTCACTCGTACCTGCACCTATTTCATAGAGCTTTGCATCACGCCACAAACGGCCGAGCGGGTAATCATTGATATAACCATTACCACCGAAAATTTGTACGCCTTCACCCGCCATCCAAGTCGCTTTTTCTGCACACCACAGGATGACCGAAGCACAGTCTTTGCGCACTTGGCGTACATGCTCTAAGCCCAGCATGTCTAGATTTTTAGCGACTGTGTACGCAAATGATCGTCCGGCTTGCAATACCGTGTACATGTCGGCGACCTTGCCTTGCATGAGTTGGAATTCACCAATGCTTTGCCCAAACTGCTTACGGTCATGAATGTAGGGAATCACGTTATCCATCACCGATTGCATGATGCCCAGCGGACCGCCGGTTAACACCGCACGCTCATAATCCAAACCACTCATCAAAACTTTTGCGCCACTGTTGAGACCACCCAGAATATTGCTTGCGGGCACTTCAACGTTGTTAAAGACAAGTTCACCGGTATGGCTGCCACGCATACCGAGCTTGTTTAATTTTTGAGCCACTGAGAATCCTGGCATGCTTTTTTCGATCAAGAAAGCAGTCACGCCACGCGCACCTAGTTCGGGTTCTGTCTTGGCATAAACCACTAAAGTGTCAGCATCTGGGCCATTGGTGATCCACATTTTGCTGCCGTTCAAGACGTAATAGCCGCCTTTGTCTTCCGCTTTCAGCTTCATGCTGATCACATCACTGCCTGCCCCAGGCTCGCTCATCGCCAAAGCACCCACATGTTCACCACTAATGAGTTTGGGTAAATATTTTTTTCGCTGCTCCTCTGTACCGTTGCGCTTGATTTGATTCACGCAGAGGTTGCTGTGTGCACCGTAGCTCAAACCCACTGACGCAGAAGCACGGCTGATTTCTTCCATGGCGATCATGTGTGCCAAGTAGCCCATGCCAGCACCACCATATTCCTCCGAAACAGTGATACCCAGAACGCCTAATTCACCCATTTTTTGCCACAAATCCATGGGGAATTGATCTCTGCTGTCGATTTCAGCGGCTCTGGGAGCGATTTCACTTTGGGCAAACGCTAGTACGGCGTCTCGCAGTGCGTCGATGTCTTCACCGAGTTGAAAGTTGAGTCCTGGCAGGTTCATGGGATGTCTCCAACGGGCAGTTGACGTTTACGTAAACGTCAATCAAAACTCTATTGTACCCAGAATAAGCTAAGTAGGCTCTATTGGATCAACTGGCGCTTGCGTGTGCTTGATAAATATCTGTGCTGCCCAAATACCGATTTCATACAGCAAACACATTGGGATAGCCAACGCCAGCTGCGACACCACATCTGGCGGTGTCACGATCGCTGCAATGATGAACGCCAGCACGACAAAGTACCCTCTGAAATCTTTCAGCTGTTGAATCGTCACCATGCCCATACGCGCCAACACGATGACCACAATAGGCACTTCAAAGGCCAATCCAAAAGCCAAAAACATGCTGAGCACAAAACCTAAATAAGCCTCAATATCTGGCGCTGCCGTGATGCTTTTGGGTGCGAAGCTTTGAATAAATTTAAAAACTTGGCCAAACACAAAGTAATAACAAAACAAAACACCTATGAAAAATAGCACCGTACTAGAGATGACCAGCGGCAAAACTAACTTTTTCTCGTGCATATACAAGCCTGGCGCGACGAACGACCAGACTTGCCATAACACCACAGGCAAGGCGATTAAAAATGCGGACATCATCAATATTTTCAGTGGTACTAAAAATGGTGATATGACAGAGGTCGCAATCAAAGTTGCGCCTTTGGGAAGATGGACTACCAATGGCGCTGCCATGATGTCGTACAAAGCCCCAGGGCCGGGATAGATAGCCAAGCCAATAGCGACGACACCAATAGCAATGACTATTTTTATTAAGCGATCGCGTAGCTCTACCAAATGCTGCACAAATGGTTGTTCTGTGCCAGCTAGCTCATCTACTTTTTCGGTTGCTTTGTTTGTATCGTCTGCCATGGGTTTTCGTGCTAGTCGGTTTCAGCCTGCCGCATTGACAAACCTAAAAGATAAATTTGAAGCGCAAATTTAAAGAAATATTTAAGCCAATCTTACAGGGCGATACTTAGCCACGCGCGCTGCCCCAGAGAGCGCTTTGGTTCGTACGCCGGTTCTAGCCTTGTACCAGTTTGGCGTAGCGCCTTGCTTCACGCGCCATTTCTTTTTGGGATGCGAATACGTTGGGAAGCTGCCATAGGCATTGCCAGCGTCATTTGAGCTGGACATACTAGCTTCACTAGTCGCTTCTTTCCAGTCTTTCTCAAAATCCGTCACACCGCTATGAATGGAGCTTTCAACATCTGATGCCGCACTTTGCATCGTGTCTTTCATCTTCTTGAGCTCATCAAGTTCAATAGATTTACTCACCTCTGCTTTCACGTCGGCGATATAGCGCTGCGCTTTGCCCAGCAAAGTACCAATCGTACGTGCAACACGCGGCAGCTTCTCAGGCCCGATGACGATCAAAGCCACCGCACCAATCAGCGCAATTTTTGAAATTCCTAAATCGATCACGTCAGCTTACTTAAATTACAGCGAGAAAAATTAGCTTAAAGCTTGTGCTTTGCTTCGACGTCGATGGTGTTTTTAGCAGCATCTGCAGCGGCTGAAGCTGTCACTTGCGCAGCCGGCTTGTCGTCAGGAGTTGCAGCGCCATCTTTCATGCCGTCTTTAAAACCTTTTACAGCACCACCCAAATCACCACCCATGTTTTTCAGCTTTTTGGTGCCAAACACCATGACAACGATCAACAGAACGATGAGCCAGTGCCAAATTGAAAATGAACCCATGATGAACTCCTAAAATAAATGATTAAATCTCTAAAAATATCCGTATGAAGTGATTCTAAGCGCTGATTGGCAATTCCAACTCATTAACCTCTTAACCAAGGCCTTGGACCACCCATGACATGCCAATGCATATGATGAACTTCTTGCCCGCCCTCTGCACCTGTATTGGCAACAATGCGAAAACCACCTTCAGGATAGGGTTTGCAACCTTCCTGCAAAGCCAGCTTAGGCGCTAAAACCATCATTCGACCCAATAAATCCACATTCGTTTCATCAACCTGCGCCAACGAAGCAATGTGTTTCTTCGGAACTATTAAAAAATGAACAGGTGCCCAAGGGTGGATATCGTGAAATGCAAAGATATCGTCATCTTCGTAAACTTTGCGCGAGGGGATTTTACCTGCGATGATTTTGCAAAAAAGACAATCTGGGTCGTGTGTCATGCGTCGTCTGCTTTAAAAAAACTTATTGCCCAATAGCTTGGCTGTTGTTCATCGCCACCATGCCGCGCACGATGCGGTACAAGAACCAAATCGAAATAATGGCCCAAGCAATCGCACCTGGAATCCACAGCAGCAAAAAGAGTGGGAACGTCACCGCATACAAAATACCCGCCCAGATAACAGTACGAATCCGCCATGAAAAATGGCTTTCTTGCCACGTGCCAGCAGCATCACTTTTTTTCACCAAATCAATCACCAAAGCGATGACAAGTAAGGCAACGCCCACGTTTGCACCCGGTATAACGGCAGCTACAGCCACCACCAGATGCAATAAGTAGCTAACCCAACCCACAGTTTTGAGATTCTGGGCTTTTTCGCTGTCAATAGCCGTTACGTCAATCACATCATTTACATT
This sequence comes from Polaromonas sp., assembly GCA_031422495.1. Classification (GTDB taxonomy): domain Bacteria; phylum Pseudomonadota; class Gammaproteobacteria; order Burkholderiales; family Burkholderiaceae_C; genus Aalborgiella. The sequence goes on from JANPLX010000016.1 coordinate 25,865, forward strand.
GCTCATGGTTTAACTCCTTTAGATTCATTAACTTCACGGTCTTTAGCCTTGCGGGAAGCTTTTTCTTCCAGCCCGCTGGTACCAACGCGTTTGTCTAACTCTGCGACGACATCTTGTGGCGACAAACCGTAATGCGCCAATGCCACCATGCTGTGAAACCACAAATCCGCGGTTTCGCTCACAATTTTCGATTTGTCACCGCCATAGTCTGCATCTTTGCAAGCCATCACCAATTCAGTCGCTTCTTCACCGATTTTTTTCAAAAACGCATCTGGCCCTTTGTGTAACAAATGGGCGGTATAGCTGTTGTCAGGATCGCCACCTTTGCGCGATTCAAGCACGCGGGCGAGTTGGTCTAGGGAATCGTTTGATGTCATTGGTTTTTTTTGAAATATTTAGCTTATTTGTAAATGGCGTACCTTACTTATAGATGCACTACTTATAGATGCTAGCCGGGTCTTTCAAGACCGGATCAGTAATTATCCACGCCCCATCCTTGTAAAGACTGAAAAAACAGCTGTGTCTACCCGTATGACAGGCCAAACCCGGCGTATGCCCAGTTTGGGTGACTTTCATCAGCAGCACATCGTTGTCACAATCCAGTCGCAGTTCATGCACGGTTTGGATGTGACCCGACTCTTCGCCTTTGAACCACAATTTGTTGCGTGAGCGGCTGAAATACACCGCCCGGCCCAGCTCCGCCGTCTTTTGTAGGGCTTCGCGGTTCATCCAAGCGAACATCAGCACATCGTTGCTACCGATTTCTTGCGCAATCACAGGAACCAGTCCTTGGGCATCCCATTTCACTTCGTCTATCCAATTTTTAGCTTGTTGCATAAGGCTGATTGTAGGCAATAGAAACGTCTCGCCGCACGGTTAGGCAAGTAATTCGACAAGTTAAATTAACGCGAAATCAAAGCCGCACTGGAATCCCGCGTTCAGCCATGCGCTGCTTGGCTTGGCCGACCGTGTATTCACCATAGTGAAAAATACTAGCGGCCAAGACAGCATCTGCGCCGCCTAGAATGATGCCATTGGCCAAATCGTCCAAATTGCCGACGCCGCCAGAAGCAATCACCGGCACGCTAATGGCGTCGCTGACAGCACGGGTGAGCGCCAAGTCAAAGCCAGACTTCGTACCATCACGATCCATGCTGGTGAGCAAAATCTCGCCTGCACCGCGTTCTGCCATCGCTTTGGCCCAGGTCACGACGTCCAAACCGGTGTTTTTGCGGCCGCCGTGGCTGTAAACGTCCCAGCCAGCGCCGATTTCAACGCCATCAACCAAGCGTTGCGCGTCTGCGACGGAACGTCGCTTCGCATCTATGGCCACCACAATGCACTGTGCGCCGTATTTGGCTGAGGCGTCGGCAATCACGTCGGGATTAGCAATAGCTGCTGAGTTGAAGCTGGTTTTGTCTGCGCCGGCGTTAAGCAAACGCCGCACATCGTCCACCGTGCGCACACCGCCGCCAACCGTCAACGGGATGAATACTTGCGAAGCCACAGCTTCGATGATGTGAAAAATCATGTCCCGAGCGTCGCTGGTGGCGGTGATATCGAGGAAGGTCAGCTCATCCGCGCCCTGCTCGTTGTAGCGGGCGGCGATCTCGACCGGGTCGCCAGCATCGCGCAATTCGAGGAAGTTAACACCTTTGACGACGCGACCGCCGGTAACGTCTAGGCAAGGGATGATGCGTTTAGCTAGCATGATTTGACTTTATTGTTGAATTTGACAATTTTATAAATTATGACAGAATTACCAAAATGAACATTGAGATGTATAAGAAAAACAGCGAAAACAACAAAGGCAAAACTATGACTTCCATAGCCATGTCAGAAAACGGGCGGATTTTGATACCCGCTGCCATACGCGAACAACTTGGTTTCAAACCCAATGGTAAGATTTTCGCCGAAATTAAAGACGGCAGCTTGGTTTTAACGCCATTGGCGCAGCACTACGCCAATTTACGCGCTTATTTCGCACAACATTTGAATGTGCCAGAAGGCGTTTCGTTGGTGGATGAATTGATAGCAGAGCGCCGCTTAGAAGCCAAGCGTGAGGATGCTGGAGAATGATTCATGTCATGGATGCTTCGGCAATTATGGCGATTTTACGAGGCGAGCCTGGTTGCGATTATGTGCAAGAACTCATGGACAGCGAAGAGTGCGCCGTCAGCAGCGTCAACATGGCTGAAGTAGGCAGCAAACTGATTGACTATGGCTTGCCACCAGAAGAGTTCCCACGCATTGCGCGCCAGCTGCAAATCGACATCATTGACTTCAACACCGAGCAATCCATACAAAGTGCCCAAATACGCAAAATCACACGTTCTGCCGGTTTGTCGCTGGGTGATCGTGCCTGCGTGGCGCTCACGCAGCTGATGCAAGGCTGCGTTGTCACCTCGGATCGCGCTTGGCTAGATATTGCAGAAAGAACCCAAATAAAAGTGCTAATGATACGATAGCCGGCGTATTTATTGCCTAATGTGCTATTAAATATATAGCAAAAATGTGAATAAATTAGACGATTAAAAGTCAAAATAAAACCCGCTATCAGCTTAGCCTATGGAACTTCCCATGCCTCATAAATAGTGCAGTACACTGGTTCTCACCCCTTTATTGGAGACTTAAATGCCAGCTGGAATGTTCACGTTTGACGGTGTCCATTACCCCGACGATCATGCCTCAGACCCTGCGCGTATGGGCTGGATGCAAGGCTCGCCTCCCCCCGTTGAACAACAGGTACGCTTCGAAGACGATAAGTTTTTAGAGTTCCCGCAAAACCGATGGACTCTCTCCCACATGCGCGAGCTCGTTCCGACCGCCGCCGTACGCCGAGGCGCGAAACCCGCCAGCGACCTAGGCGCCGTAAACACTAGTACGCAAGCTGCCATTGAAGCAATGCAGTTTAAAGACATGCAAGGCAAGCCGCGCCTATGGGCTGATACGCTGGCCGATACCTACACCGACGGCATCGTGGTGCTGCATAAGGGCAAACGTGTCTATGAGAAATACCTCGGTGTCCTGCAGCCCCACACCGCGCACAGTTGTTTTTCAATCACCAAATCCTACGCCGCCACCTTGTGCGCTACGCTCGTGCATGAGGGCGTACTAGACTGCGAAAAACTCATCCCCTTCTATCTGCCTGAAATGGCCAGCACCGCCTATGCCGATGCCACCTTGCGCCAGGTCATGGACATGCAGATTGGCGTGCTCTATTCAGAGCTGTACTCCGATCCCAAAGCGCAGATTTGGGACTATGCCCGCGCCGGTGGCTTTCGCGCACGTGACAAAGACTATAGCGGCCCAAAAACCCTGTATGAGTTCCTGCTCACCCTCAAAAAGGAAGGTGAACACGGCCAGGCCTTCGCCTACAAAACCGTCAATACCGAGTTGATGTGTTGGATCATGAAACGCGTCACTGGACAGGGTCTGGCCGAAGCTTTGAGTGATCGTATCTGGCAAAAACTGGGCTGCGAAGAAGACGCATTCATCAGCGTCGATTCCATTGGTGTGCCTTTTGGCGGCGGTGGGTTGAGCGCCACCTTGCGCGACATGGCGCGGTTTGGCGAGATGATGCGGTGTGGCGGTGCATTTGAGGATCAGCAAATCATTCCTGAAGCCGTGGTGGCCGACTGCAACCGAGGTGGCGATCCCAAAAAGTTTTCGAAAGCGGGTTATGCCCTGCTGCCAGGTTACAGCTACCGCAATATGTGGTGGGTGACCCACAACGAGCACGATGCGTATGAGGCGCGTGGCATCCACGGCCAGCGCATTTACATCGCCCCCAAAGCAGATTTGGTGGTGGCGCGTTTTGCCTCACACCCGGTTGCCGCAAGTGCGGCGAATGATCCGATCACCATTCCCGGCTTGATTGCGCTGGGTAATTTACTAAAAAAATAAATAATAGTTCTCTGGCCAGCGTATTTACTGGCCCGACTGCTATTTTATCAATAGCAATCAACCATTCAACTCATCCGCCCGCGCTTGCGCCGCTGCAAAATCCAAGTCGCCCGAATAAACCGCTCGGCCACAGATCACGCCTTCAACGCCTTCGTCTTCCACATCACACAGCGCTTCAATATCAGCCATGTTGGACAAACCGCCCGAAGCGATAACGGGAATCGTCAGGGCTTGCGCTAACTTCACGGTAGCTTCGATGTTGATACCGGTCAGCATGCCGTCGCGGCCAATGTCTGTGTAGATGATGGATTCGACGCCGTAATCTTGGAATTTTTTGGACAGATCGATCACATCGTGACCGGATAACTTGCTCCATCCGTCAGTGGCAACTTTGCCGTCTTTGGCATCCAGGCCGACGATGATGTGGCCGCCGAATGCCGTGCAAGCATCTTGCAAAAAGCCGGGGTTTTTAACGGCTGCTGTGCCGATGATGACGTAGCGCAGACCAGCGTCTAAATAGCGCTCAATCGTATCCAAATCGCGAATGCCGCCGCCCAGTTGCACGTCCACCTCGCTACCGACTTCTTTCAAGATTTTGCGAATGGCTTGTTCGTTTTTGGGTTTACCCGCAAACGCGCCGTTCAAATCGACCAAATGCAGACGTCGCGCCCCTTTGTTGACCCAGGTACGCGCCATTAGGGTGGGGTCTTCGCCAAAGGTGGTGGATTGGTTCATATCGCCTTGTTTGAGGCGAACGCAGAGACCGTCTTTTAAATCTATCGCGGGGATGAGCAGCATGATGCTTGGAATTAGTGAAAGTTAGAGTAAGGGAAAAAGAATGTGAAACCTGCTAAAAGGATGACCAAACCGTTCGGACTGAGTTTGTCGAAGTCTTCAAGAACCCTTCGACAGGCTCAGGGCGAACGGCGGGTGATGTCATGGCTTCCAGTGGAGGAAATTTCTATAAAGGGCTAAACCTTGTGATGCGCTTTTTTCTGGGTGAAATTGAGTTGCAAAAATATTATCTCGCGCAATCGCACTTGTAAAGCGACTTCCGAACTCAGTTTCACCCACACTGTGGCTTTTTTCTGACGGTTTAGCGTAATAGCTGTGCACAAAATAGAAATAACTGCCATCGGGCACATCGCCCCACATCGGGTGGCGGCCTTTGGCGTATTGCTCGGCATGATCGGCTACAAACACCCGGTTCCAGCCCATTTGCGGCACCTTGTATCGGCTGCCATCGGGGGCGATTTGCCCGGCGATGTCGAATTTGACGACTTCTCCGGGAATCAAACCCAGGCAATTCGTGTTCAGCTCGTCGCTGTGATCCAGCAGCATCTGCATGCCCACGCACACACCCATCAGCGGTTTATGTTTCGCGGCATGCAGCACGGCCCCTAACATGCCAGAGTCATGCAATTCACGCATACAGTCGCGCATGCCCCCTTGGCCAGGTAAGACGACGCGCTCGGAATCCATCACTTCTTGCGGCGTTTTGGCCCATATCACCTCGACACCTGCATCGCTGGCGACGGCATGCACCGCTTGCGTCACCGAACGCAAATTGCCCATGCCGTAATCAACCACGGCTACTGTTTTTGTCGTCATTTTAAAAAATATTGCTGGTGGATTATGATATAATTTTAATAGCAAACTAGTCAATAAATACGCCGTCTACAGCCATATTTACCACCTACAAAGAACCTTTGGTCGAAGGAATCATGCCGGCTGAGCGCGAGTCCAGCTCCAACGCCATGCGCAGCGCCCGTGCAAAGGCTTTGAACACCGTTTCAGCTTGGTGATGTGCGTTTTCACCGCGCAGGTTGTCGATATGCAGCGTCACAAACGCGTGGTTGGCAAAGCCTTGGAAAAACTCAAACGCCAGCTGACTGTCAAACGCGCCAATCATGCCGCTTTTGAACGGCACGTTCATGATCAGCCCCGGGCGACCCGAAAAGTCGATGACGACACGGCTCAAAGCCTCGTCCAGCGGCACATACGCATGGCCGTAGCGGCGAATGCCTTTTTTGTCGCCCACGGCTTTGTGCACCGCTTGGCCAAGGGTGATGCCCACGTCTTCCACCGTATGGTGGCCGTCGATGTGCAGGTCGCCAATGGCTTGGATGTCCAGGTCGATCAGCCCGTGGCGGGCGATTTGGTCCAACATGTGGTCAAAAAAGCCGATGCCGGTGCTCAAATTCGCCACGCCAGTGCCGTCCAGGTTCACACGGGCGGTGATTTGGGTTTCGGCGGTGTTGCGTGCGACTTCGGCAATTCGTTGGGTTGTCATGGTTTTTGAGCGAGAAATTCTAAAAATTCGTAGCGTTAATCTTAAATAGAAGCTTTGATGGCATCCACCATTGTCGCATTTTCCTCTGCCGTGCCCACGGTAAGGCGAAGGCAGCCAGCCAATAACGGGTGCATTTTCGACACATTTTTGATCAAAACGCCTTTGGCTTTCATCCCCTCAAAGGTTTTTTGTGGGTCGGGCACGCGCAGCAGCATCATGTTGGCGTCAGATTTGAAGGCTTTGACGTTGGGAATACCAGACAACGAATCAAAAAGCATAGCACGCTGAGCAATCAATTCGACGGCTTGAGCAGAAAATACGTCCTTATGTTCCAGTGCGAACAGCGCGCACTCGTAGTTCAGCACGCTGATGTTGTAAGGCGGGCGCACTTTGTCAATCTCGCTTATCAGCGCTTTCGGCCCCATCATGTAGCCCATGCGCACGCCGGCTAAGCCAAATTTACTCAAAGTGCGCATCAGCAGCACGTGGGCATGGGCGGCAGGGTTGGCACGAATCGTGGTCAAGTAGGTTTTGCTGGAAAAGGGCTGATACGCCTCGTCCAACACCACCAGCCCGCCAATCTCGTCCATGGCGGCGATGATTTGCGCCATCGCCTTTTCATCCCACAAATTCGCGGTCGGATTGTTGGGGTAGGCCAGATAGGTGATGGCGGGTTTGTGCTGCGCAATCGCAGCCAGCATCGCAGGCAAGTCCAGCTCAAAATCAGCCGTCAAATCAACACCGACGAACTTCAACCCCTGCAATTGCGCGCTCATGGCGTACATCACAAAGCCCGGAAGCGGAGCCAAGATGGTCGCTCCAGGTACATCACAAGCCAGCGCCAGCAGCGAAATCAGCTCATCCGAGCCATTGCCCAGCATGATGTCGTAGCCCGCAGGCATGTCGGCATAACTTGCCAATGCAGTACGCAAATCGTTGACGCGGCCATCAGGGTAGCGGTTCAGCGCCAGTTTGCCGAGGCGTTCACCCAGCTTCCGCTGCAAATCAGCCGGCAGCCGATGCGGATTCTCCATCGCGTCCAGCTTGACCATGCCAACCGAGTCCTGAATGGCGTAGGCATGCATGGAGACGATGTCTTGGCGAATGCGTTTACTGATCAATTGGTCTAAATTCATTAAATTGCTTTCACAAAGCCTCAAATTCTGCGGGCGTCATCAAAAAGGGGTTGATCACCTGCACGGTGTCATAGGTTTGCAGGTGCTGCATGTCTTCACTCAGCAAATAGCTGCAACCCTGCTGCTGCGCGGACGACATGATGAGCGCGTCCCAATAGCTCAGTTTGTATTTATCTTGCATCGCCCAAGCACCATCTACCGTGTAGGTGTCCAGGTGTGGGGGTTGCCACAGGCGCAACATTCGCACCTGTTCTCTGGCTTTTTCGACCGCGACAACAACTTTGAACTTCGTAATTGCGTTGTTGTAATACTCATTCAACACCTGCGTGCTGATGCGTCCTGCCCGTTGCGTCCAACACCAGGTCAGCCACTCGTTGGCGCGGATTTGTTTGGCGCTGTCCCGTGCATCTTTGGTGTAAAGATGCACATTGGTATCAACGAAAACTAGCGCGCTCATACATCTCGTCCCGCGTTAAAAAGTTGCCATCGCTCTCGCCCCAAGACTCAAACTTGATGGCCTTGCGCATCGCCTGCGCATAAGCATCCTCTTGCCGCATCTTCTCAGCCAAAATCTCGCCCACCAGCCGAGAAACACTGGAATTGCGCTTGGCAGCCTCAATCCGAGCCCACTCCAGCGCGGATTCTTCAACGGTGATGGTGACGTTTTTCATAAATGAATAGTAACACGAAATTCGTGTTACACGAAGTTCGTGTGGTTTTTAGGTGCAATTGGCTCAAAATGACTATTTCGGGTTGAAAACCGATTTTTAGGTGTCATTTATGCGTCTAGCCGGCGTATTTATTGCCTTAGCTGCTATTAGATATATAGCATTTATTCAATTACTTGAATTCAACTACGAAGTGCGCGAATCAGTAGATTAAGAGAGGCACAGATGTGTAAACATAAGAGCCTCCTTGAACTACCAATTCTGAGAAGCACTCATGAGATATACACACCTGAGCCAAACCGAACGTTACCAGAT
>JANPLX010000017.1:0-19200 GCA_031422495.1 Polaromonas sp.
AATAAAAATTATTTAGGCATCAATATTTACTACTAATTAAATAGCACCACAGGCAATAAACACGACAGCTACAGCGATTTTTACCTATAAAATCAGCCTTTTCCGGTACTTCCGTATCCCCCCGCGCCCCGCTCACTCGCAGCCCCAAACTCACTCACCACATTAAACTGCGCCTGCACCACAGGCACGATAACCAATTGGGCAATCCGCTCCATTGGCTCAATGGTGAAAGGCGTTGGGCTGCGGTTCCAGGCGCTGACCATGAGTTGGCCTTGGTAGTCGCTGTCGATGAGTCCGACCAAATTACCCAGCACGATGCCGTGTTTGTGCCCCAAACCTGAGCGGGGCAGGATCATGGCGGCGAAGTTGGGGTTTTCTAGGTGGATGGCGATGCCGGTGGGGATAAGCTGCCAGGCGTTGGGCTGGAGGGTGACTGCGATGTCTAAGCAGGCTCTGAGGTCTAAGCCGGCACTACCGGGGGTGGCGTAGGCGGGCAAGAGGCTCGCCATGCGGGGGTCTATAACTTTAAGATCGATTTTCATGCCGGTTATTGTTAGGAGCGCTCAAAACGCCAGCCGCCAACAAGCGCATGTAAGGCTCGTCAAGTATTTCCAACTCAGCGAGATACGCTTGATTCTGCTTATCTTCATAAACATACAGGATGACTAGCAAAGCAATCACTGTTAAAAACCAAATTGTAACGCCCATACAGTACTCCTAGAATATGCGACAGATGCACAAATTCTAGGGCTGAATAACGTGAAATGGTTGCTAAAAAAACGGTAATATTCACACAAACCACGCGTAAATATTCACGTATTTGGCCTAAGTGGGTTGTCCAAGCCGCACTGCAATATCCGCCACCAATTGCTTGGCTAATTCCCGTTTCGAGGCCTTTTTACCATGTTCAGGCAGCTCTTTGACATTTTTAGCGTCGATGAGCAACAACGCGTTGTCGTCTTGCCCAAAGGTGGCGGGGCCGATGTTGCCCACCAACAGCGGTACGCCTTTACGGATGCGCTTAGCCTGCGCATTGGCCAGTAAATCTTGGCTTTCTGCGGCGAAACCTACGCAAAAGAGACCGTCAGGCATGCCTGATAAACCTTTTTTACCCCGCTCAGACTGGGCAATGGTTGCCAGAATGTCTGGGTTTTCGACAAAGCTGAGTTGGGGAACCATCCCAGTGCCGTCTTTTTTCATCTTCTGGTCGGCAGGGTTGGCAGGGCGCCAGTCTGCCACAGCGGCTGACGCTATGAATATAGTAGCATAGTCAGCATATTTTACGACAGCTAGAAGCATATCTCTTGCTGAGTTAACATCTACTCGCTTCACCCCGCGTGGGGTGGGCAGGCTGACAGGGCCAGCGATCACTGTCACATTCGCACCCGCCTCAACCGCCACCCTTGCTATGGCGAAACCCATTTTTCCGCTGGACAGGTTGGTGATGCCGCGTACGGGGTCAATCGCTTCGTAAGTCGGGCCCGCCGTTATGAGCACTTTTTGCCCTAATAACGATTTGGGGGTGAAAAACGCAATCAGATCCGCCAATATCTCGTCCGCCTCCAGCATGCGGCCATCGCCCACTTCGCCGCAGGCCTGGTCGCCCTCACCCACCTCTAGCACGGTAATGCCGTCTTGCTTGAGTTGCGCGACATTTCTTTGCGTAGCAGGATTCGCCCACATTTCACGGTTCATGGCGGGGGCTAGGATGAGTGGGACTTCGGCTATTGGCCGGGCTAAGCACATCAAGCTGAGCAAGTCATCGGCACGTCCGTGCAGCAATTTCGCCATAAAGTCTGCACTGCAAGGTGCAATAACGATAGCATCCGCCCCGCGCGTGAGGTTGATGTGCGGCATGTTGTTCGCAATACCCTCTCCATTCACGCTCACTGGCGTATCTTCCCATTGGGAGCCAAACACCTGCCTGCCAGACAGGGCTTGCATGGTCACTTTGGTCATGAAGTGCTCTGCCGCTTCGGTCATGACGACTTGCACAGAGGCGCCTTCTTTGACCATGGCGCGGCATAATTCCGCCGCTTTGTAGGCAGCAATACCACCGGAGAGGCCGAGGACGATGTGTTTGCCTGCTAGTTCACTCATATTGATTTTTAGAACAAGTAATTGTGTTACAAATTTCGATTTTTCCAAATAGCAATGTACCAGACCTTTATAATTAGTCTTTCCACCTCCTTGGACGTTTAGCTGTCCATTCTGGCATGACCAAATTCGTATTCGTTACCGGCGGTGTGGTGTCTTCCCTAGGGAAAGGCATTGCATCTGCATCATTGGCCGCACTTTTAGAGTCGCGCGGCCTCACAGTCACCCTCATCAAGTTAGACCCCTACCTCAATGTAGACCCCGGCACCATGTCGCCACTGCAGCATGGCGAGGTATTTGTAACTGACGACGGCGCGGAGACCGATCTCGACTTGGGCCACTACGAGCGCTTCATCGAAACGCGGATGCGCAAGTCCAACAACTTCACCACGGGGCAAATCTACCAAAGCGTTCTCGACAAAGAGCGCAAAGGTGTTTACTTGGGCAAAACCGTGCAAGTAATTCCGCATGTGACCAACGAGATTCAAGAATTCGTCAAACGCGGTGCGCGTTTTGGTGAGGCAGATGCCGTAGACGTGGCGATTGTAGAAATCGGCGGCACGGTGGGCGACATTGAATCGCTACCATTCCTAGAAGCCGTACGTCAAATGAGCCTAAAAATGGGTCCGACGAATACTGCATTTGTTCACCTGAGCTACGTGCCGTGGATTGCCGCTGCAGGCGAACTGAAAACCAAGCCTACCCAGCACACCGCCAAGCAATTGCGTGAAATTGGTATCCAAGCTGATGCATTGCTGTGCCGCGCCGATCGCCCTATTCCTAAAGAAGAATGCGCCAAAATCTCGCTGTTCTGCAATATCCCCGAAGCCGCCGTGATCAGCATGTGGGACGTGGACACCATTTACAAAGTGCCGCGTATTTTGCATGAGCAAGGTTTGGACGATTTGATTTGCGACAAGTTGCGCTTGACTACCAAACCAGCCAATTTGAAGCGCTGGGACGATTTGGTACACGAAACCGCCAATCCAAAAGGCGAAGTGCGTATCGCCATGGTCGGAAAATACATTGATTTAGGCGACAGCTACAAATCGTTGAACGAAGCCATTCGCCATGCGGGCATGAAAAACCATGTCAAAGCCTCTATCAGCTACATCGACTCTGAAACCATTGACGAAGCAACAGCAGCGCAATTGGCGCAGTTTGACGCTATTTTGGTACCCGGTGGTTTTGGTGAGCGCGGTGTAGAAGGCAAAATCAGCACCGCGCACTTTGCACGCGTCAGCAAAATCCCCTATCTCGGCATTTGTTTGGGCATGCAAGTGGCAACTATCGAATTTGCGCGCAATGTCGCCGGCTTGAGAGATGCCAACAGTACTGAGTTTGCGCCACATGGTCCGCACCCCGTGATAGCTTTGATCACCGAGTGGAAGGACGCCGACGGCACCATCAAAACCCGCAATGCCAATTCCGACATGGGCGGCACCATGCGTCTGGGTGCGCAAAGCTCTAATGTTACGAAAGACACACTGGCACACAGCATTTATGGCGATGTGGTGACCGAGCGCCATCGCCACCGTTACGAAGCCAATGTCAACTATTTGGATCAATTGCGCGCAGCCGGTTTAGTGATATCTGCTCTCACGCAACGTGAGCAACTAACCGAAATTATTGAACTTCCTAGCGATGTGCATCCTTGGTTTGTCGGCGTGCAGTTTCACCCGGAATTTAAATCGACGCCTTGGGATGGGCACCCACTGTTTAACGCGTTCATCAAAGCGGCGCTGGATCATCAAGCGGCTGGTAAAACGCTGAAGGCTGTGGCATGAAGCTTTGCGGCTATGACATCGGTTTAGACAAACCGTTTTTCTTGATCGCAGGGACGTGCTCGATCGAGGGCTTGGAGATGTCTATTGAGGTCGCCGGTCGGCTCAAAGAAGCGACTGACGCACTGGGTATTCCGCTGATCTACAAAGGTTCGTTCGACAAAGCCAACCGCTCATCTGGCAACACAAAACGCGGCGTGGGCATTGATGCAGGTTTGAACATCTTGTCTGAAGTGCGCAAACAATTGGGCTTGCCAGTACTCACGGACGTGCACGAAATCGACCATATCAAGGAAGTCGCCAGCGTGGTGGACGTGCTGCAAACGCCCGCGTTTTTATGCCGTCAAACTGACTTTATCCGCGCTGTGGCGCAATCGGGTAAACCTGTGAATATCAAAAAAGGGCAATTTTTAGCCCCGAATGATATGAAAAACGTGATAGAAAAAGCACGTGCTGCAGCCAAAGAAGCCGGATTAGAGGAGGACAATTTTTTAGCCTGCGAGCGCGGTGCCAGCTTTGGCTACAACAACTTGGTCAGCGACATGCGCAGCTTAGCAATCATGCGCGAAACAGGTGCGCCTGTGGTGTTTGATGCGACGCATTCGGTACAACTGCCCGGTGGCCAAGGTACAACCTCTGGCGGTATGCGCGAGATGGTGCCCGTGTTGGCGCGCGCGGCGGTGGCTGTGGGCGTGGCGGGCGTGTTCATGGAAACGCACCCGAATCCGGCTGAGGCATGGTCGGATGGACCGAATGCTGTTCCGCTCAAGCACATGAAGGCTTTGCTGGAAACCTTGGTGGCGCTTGATCGCATCACCAAGAAGAATGGGTTCTTAGAAAATAATTTTGAAGCATAAAGTTTCGATATAGATTTTTAGTTTTTTGACGTTGATTTTTGGAGAAAAATAAATGAGTGCAATTGTAGATATCGTCGCCCGTGAAATTTTGGATTCGCGTGGCAATCCGACCGTGGAATGTGATGTGCTGCTGGAAAGCGGCACCATGGGTCGTGCGGCTGTGCCTAGCGGAGCGTCCACCGGTTCACGCGAGGCGATTGAACTGCGCGATGGCGATAAATCTCGCTACCTTGGCAAAGGCGTGTTGAAAGCGGTTGAACATATCAACACTGAAATCTCAGAGGCAATTTTGGGTTTGGATGCCAGTGAGCAAGCGTTTTTGGATCGCACCTTGATTGACTTAGACGGCACCGACAACAAATCTCGTCTGGGCGCAAACGCGACCTTGGCCGTCAGCATGGCCGTGGCACGTGCAGCGGCTGAAGAAGCTGGCTTGCCGCTGTACCGCTACTTTGGTGGCAGCGGCGCGATGCAAATGCCTGTGCCGATGATGAACGTCGTCAACGGTGGCGCGCATGCTAACAACAACCTCGATTTGCAAGAATTGATGATTATTCCTGTCGGTGCACCCTCTTTCCGCGAAGCAGTGCGTTACGGTGCAGAAGTCTTTCACGCCTTGAAGAAAATTTTGCACGACAAAGGCATGAGCGTTGCTGTGGGTGACGAAGGTGGCTTTGCGCCCAACGTGGCGAACCACGAAGCCGCGATTTTAATGATTTTGGAAGCGATTGAAAAAGCTGGCTTTGTGGCTGGCGAGCAAATCGTGCTCGGCTTGGACTGCGCAGCCAGCGAGTTTTACAAAGATGGCAAGTACGAGCTCAAAGCAGAAGGTTTGTCGCTCACTGCCGAGCAGTGGACAGACATGTTGTCAACATGGGTCGACAAATACCCCATCATCAGCATTGAAGATGGCATGGCTGAAGGCGACTGGGATGGCTGGAAGCACCTCACCGAAAAACTTGGCAGTAAGGTGCAATTGGTGGGCGACGATTTGTTTGTCACCAACACCAAGATTTTCAAAGAAGGCATTGACAAGAAAATTGCCAATTCCATCTTGATCAAAATCAACCAGATCGGCACATTGACCGAGACCTTCGCCGCCATTGAAATGGCCAAGCGCGCAGGCTATACCGCCGTCATCAGCCACCGCTCGGGCGAGACAGAAGACACGACGATTGCAGACATCGCCGTAGGTACTAATGCTGGTCAAATCAAAACGGGTTCACTGAGCCGCTCAGACCGCGTCGCCAAATACAACCAGTTGCTGCGCATAGAAGAGGACTTGGGTGATGTGGCCAGCTACCCAGGGCGCGATGCGTTTTACAGCATTCGATAAGGTTTAGAGGCCAAGATGAGCAAACGCGGCGTGATGATTTTATTGGCAGCCCTGCTGCTGATATTTCAAGCGCAGCTGTGGTTTGGCCGTGGCAGCTTGAGCGATGTGACGCAGATGACCAAAAAACTTCTTGGACTGAACGCAACAGTCGCAAAATTGCAGACTGAAAACAAGCAACTCAAAGCCGAGGTGCAAGATTTGAAATCAGGCATGGATATGGTGGAAGAAAAAGCGCGCTCTGAACTGGGCATGCTCAAACCAAATGAAATCTTGGTTCAATATACCAAGTAAAAATTGTATTCAATCCCTATTGATAAAGCACATACATGCTGTTTTTTGATGCCATCCTCACCTTTTTAAACAGCCCCGTTTTCACCCTGTTTGGTAGCCCAGCTAGCTGGGCAGAGCTGATTGGTGCTGTACTCGGCATCGCCATGGTGATCTGCAACATCAAAGAAATCCATTGGGGTTGGCCACTCGCGTTTGTCAGCTCAGCGATGTATTTTTTGGTTTTTTGGGACAGCAAGTTGTTTGGCGACGCAACGTTACAAATCTTTTTTGCTGTGATGGCTACTTGGGGTTGGTGGCAATGGCTTCGCGGCATACGAGACGATGGCTCAGCCTTAAAAATTCAAACTTTAAGCAATGCGTCTACTATTAAATTAATAGCATTATGTGCATTTTTTTGGTTGGCTACAGGCTTATTTCTACTTAAATTTACCACCACAGATGTGCCGTGGTGGGATGCTTTTCCTACGGCGCTGAGCGTTGTTGCGACCTTGCTATTGGGTCGCAAGTATGTTGAAAATTGGCCCATGTGGATCGTCGTTAACATCGTCAGCATCGCGCTGTTTGCCTACAAAGGGCTGTGGCTAACGGTGGGTTTATATACGGTTTTTGCGATCATGGCCGTTATTGGCTGGCAAGCTTGGCGAAAGCAATTAACCGCAAAACGCTAGCGTGAAAATTGCTCTTTTAGGTGCGGAAAGCACCGGTAAATCTGATTTAGGCAAGCTGCTGACTCTGCATTTCCTCGCGCAAGGTAAATCAGTTCAACACATTCCCGAATATTTACGTACGTGGTGTGATGAGCGCCAACGCACACCGCGCAAAGAAGAGCAGCTAAGTATTGCCACTGAGCAAATCCGGCAAATCAATGCAGCTGCACGATGCGACTACTTGATAGCCGACACCACACCCTTGATGATCGCCACCTACAGTGACTTGCTGTTTGATGACACCAGCTTGTATGATCTAGCGCTGCAATATCAGCGCAGTTTTGACATCACGCTATTGATGGGATTGGATATTCCCTGGGTGGCAGACGGTATACAGCGCGATGGCCCACATGTCCGCGAACCCGTTGACTCACGCATTCGCGCCGCCCTCGCCCGTGGCGGTATCAACTACCAAGTGGTTTACGGCTCAGGTGTCTCACGATTACAAAACGCATTGCGCTGCTTAACATCTGCATCTCCATCAGCAGCCGTATCTGCAGCCGAAGACCTAGAACCAAAAGACAAACCCGTACGCTTTAAAAACTGGGTCTGCGAGCGTTGCTCAGACCCTGAATGCGAACACCGGCTCTTTCAGGATTTATTGAACAAGTCCTGAATCGCCCGAATGGTTGATTGATGCTTTGCTCGCAGAATCAATAAAAATCTGAGCTGCATCGACTGGGTCAAACCGCTGCTGCTGTCCGCAAAACTCGCACGCTACTTCCACCTCGCCACGCTCAGCCAAGATCTCTTCCACTTCAGCTTTGCCTAGGCTCAAAATCATATTACTCACCCGCTCGCGACTGCAGGTGCAGGCAAACTTAGGGTACAGCGGTTCGTACCGAATCACGTCTTCTTCCCAATACAAGCGATGCAATATCTCATTCGCATTCAATGTCAGCAATTCCTCTTGCTTCAAACTCGCCGCAAACAGTGCCAAACGGTTGTAATGCTCATTCAAACCAATTTCTTCTTCATTGCGTTTGCTGACCATGCTGCCCGCTAAGTTGCCTTCCCCTTGTAACGGAATCCGCTGAATCAGCAGCCCAGCGGCGACTGTGTCGTTAGCAGCAAGCACCATAGTCGTATCCAACTGCTCGCTTTGCAACATGTAGTGCTCCAGCACGCTACTCAGCTTTTCAATCGGTTTTCTATGGTCATCAAACAGCGGCACAACGCCTTGGTAAGGCTGCTGACCGGGAAACTTGTCTCTCGGGTCTAAGGTCACAGCACAGCGACCTTTGTTGCTCACATTGATCATGTCGGACAAACTGCTGTCGTCAGCCACCTCGCCCATCACCGTAGCAGTCGCACGCAGGCTCAAATCGGGCTGCACCTCAGCTACGGCCAGTTTTACAGGGCCATCACCGGCAATTTGTAGCGTCAAACTGCCGTTGAACTTGATGCTGGACTGCATCAGCACCGCCGCCGCTGTCAGTTCGCCCAATAAGTGGCTCACAGGCGCTGGGTAGGCGCCTGTGGTCGAGTTGGCAGCTCGGCGCTGCAAAATGGTTTGCCAGCTGTCGGTTAAACGCACCAGTGTGCCGCGAACAGGCAAGCCGTCGAATAAGAATTTATGAACTTCAGACATTTTTTCTAGTTTGGGCCTTATTGGTCTTTATCAACTGATCTTTTTCAAACCCGTTTTAAAGCGCTGAGCATTTTCCACATAATGCTTAGAAATCCCCAGCAGTCCATCCATTTGCTCTTTCGACAGCTCCCGCACCGCCTTAGCCGGGCTGCCCAAAATCATGCAACCATCAGGAAAAATTTTGCCCTCAGTCACCAGTGAACCCGCGCCCACCAAGCAGTTTTTGCCAATCACAGCGCCATTCAGCACAATCGAACCAATGCCAATCAATGTGCCGTCCCCCACTGTGCAGCCATGCAACATCACTTGATGGCCAACACTCACGTTGTCGCCAATGATCAGCGGTTTGCCGGGGTCGGCATGCAGCACGCTGGCGTCTTGAATATTCGTGTTTTTACCAATGGTAATCGTCTCCGAATCGCCCCGAACTACGGTGCCAAACCACACGTTTGAGTTTTCAGCCATGCGTACATCGCCTATCACCTGCGCACTGTCTACCACCCAAGCGCCAGTCGCGAGCTGGGGTATTAAATCGTCTAATTGGTAAATGGCCATGCTGTATTCCTTAAAGCTTGAAGCAATTTGCTGAGTTGAATTAACTACAATTGTAAGGATGGAAACTCATCCTGAATTGCGCCAAACTGCCTATAACGCCTTCATAAGCACCAAAATAGAGCATAAAATGCCTCTAGCCGGCGTATTATATGCCTCTACAGCTATAAATATTATAGCAAATATAGATTTAAATTACAGCAATGCCAAACCAGGTGTTCCCGCAAAGCCGCTGCTTTTAGAGCCCTTAAAAGTCGTTAAACGCTCGCCTTTTACCGAAGAAGGCCACGCCGCATTGATGCATTCAATTTGCCACATAGAGTTCAATGCTGTGAACTTGGCTTTGGACGCGATTTGGCGTTTTCCAGGCATGCCAGAGCAATATTACCTAGATTGGGCAAAGGTTGCGAAAGAAGAGGCTTATCATTTCACTTTGCTACAAAACCATTTGAAATCAATAGCTTACGACTATGGTGACTTCCCTGCCCATACAGGACTTTGGGCCATGTGCGAGAAAACCAAGGACGACATCGTTGCCCGCATGGCCTTGGTGCCACGCACCTTAGAAGCACGTGGTTTGGATGCAACGCCGTTGATTCAGGCCAAGCTGCGCAAGGTAAACACACCTTTTGCCAAGGAAGCGGTTGAGATTTTAGACATTATTTTGCGAGACGAAATAGGCCACGTCGCCATAGGCAACCAATGGTACCGCTGGTTGTGCAGGCGTGATGGCTTAGACCCGCTGGCGCATTACGGCATATTGCATGCTAAGCATGCAGCGCCCAGGCTGCGACCACCACTCAACCTTGCTGCACGGTTACAAGCGGGGTTTACGTCACAAGAAATTGAATATTTAAGCGCTTTGGCTTAGACTGCATTGATACGCGTTAAGTTCATGGCACAATGTAAAAATTATGCCGATTCTGAATACAAAAGTATCTACAAATACACCCAACATGTCAACGACCAAAGTCATCCCCAAACCGCGCTTAACGGTTGAACTGCAAACTTTGGCTGACTTAGGCGTTCAGCGCAGCTTTCGCAAAGGTGCCGTCATCTTGAATGACTCCGAAGTAGGCGACGCGGTGTATATCTTGATACAAGGCCGCGTGCGAGTGTTTGGCGCAGCGCCTACTGGCAAAGAAATCAACTACGGCATCATCGAAGCTGGCGAATACTTTGGTGAAATGGCGCTGGATGGCGGCACACGCTCTGCTTCTATCGAGGCGATGGAGCCTTGCCTTTGCTCAGTCGTGCCTAACGCGCATGTGCTGGCCTTCATACGCGACCACAGTGAATTTGCCGTCGACCTGCTACACAAAGCAATCAGCCGCGCCCGCTCAGCCACTGGCGCAGCGCGTGATATGGCGCTACTTGACGTTTACGAGCGCTTAGCGCAAGGCTTAAACCGCTTGGCCGGCTTCACACCAGAAGACAGCGCAACACCTAAAACCATAGAAAACCTAATCACACACGCCGAAATAGCAGCCAACATTGGCGCGTCGCGTGAGATGGTTAGCAAGTTAATGAAAGACTTAGAGCGCGGCGGTTATATTGCGGTTGAAAATCGGCAAATTACGCTGTTGAAGAAGTTGCCGGCTCGGTGGTGAGTTTGTTAGTCTCTAGGGGTAAGACAACCTAGCTTCTCCAAATTCTTTGGAGCCGTCCAGCTTTGGTCCTTTTTTCTTGATATCTTTAACCAATTTGCCATGGGCAATCAAGGCTCTTGCAACCTGTGGGGCAGCAAGGCTTGTGCCATTTGCGCGTATCCATGTTCCGCTACGCGTGCCCATACAAAGAAGTCCGGTCTGATAGAAACCTTCGTCAGTTGGTGCTAAATACTCAGCGCCTTTCTGTTCTTTTGCCCCCCCTCTTACTGGGCCAGCGCCGCTGTACTTGCTCCTTGCATACGGTGGTTTATCAACATAACCGCCAATAGCATATGTTTCTTCTCCACAAGACGTACTCAGTACCGAGCCACATCCGGTCACTTCAAAACCACCTTTAGGTACTTCAATAAATTTAGCGGCAAAAACACGCTGCGCAAACCCTTCATTGCGTCCGCCCCACGCTGTATAAGCATCTAATTTCAAGTTTTGCAAAGATGCATTTGATTTAGATGGCAAGAAATTGAGCCGCCAAATGCCCGATGGTGCAACTTGCCTATTAGCCAGTTCCGACAAGCCAGTCGGCGATGTTTGCAGCAAAACCAAAGTTTGTTTATCTATTTGCTTTACAGTGACGGAGTAATTACCATAATTTTTAGAAGAATTGATGTCGAGTTTTATTGCAATAGCTGGCGTATTTGGTGGCTTCACGGTGAAAGTAACATCTACTTGGTCGCTATTGAACCAAAACTCTGCGACTGATGTCACTTCGTTGCCGATTGGCAAAGCCCAAAGCAAACTCTTCAATGCTAGCTTTTTAAAGTTTGTCCGCGCACGCAATGATTTTTCAAAAGAATTTCCAGTCGGAAACACAACACGCAAAGTAATACCTTTGGTTTTGGCTTCGATGATCAATGCATCTAATGCTTGTTCAAATAATCCTGAGCCATCGTGCGGCCCCAAATCTGAACCATAGTCAAGAACAACTGCGATATGCTTAGTTAACTTACCGGCGCAATTCAAAATATAGCGAATACCATCAAGCGCATAACGCTCCATACTGCCCATATCAGGTGCCAAAAGCAATTGCCGGGGAAGTTGAACAAACACCAAATCGGCAAGATCTGGATTCGAAGCTATATCGTGCAAAAATTCTGGTTTGCCAGTCGTTGACAAAGAGGCCGTCCACAAATGTGAGGCGAGTAAGCCTAAGGTAATGCTTCCATGCGTTTCGCGACTGAGCATGGCATCATAGCTGGCCAGCTTATAACAATAATCCTCATCCACGTGCTGCGTCAAACTACTCATGGCAGCTTTCATGAATTGGCTAAGTGTTTTCCCCTCTATTTGTCGTCCATAACCAAAACCACTTGGTTTTGTACCGTCAACGTCATGAAAATCTGGCCGATCATCTTGATCCCAAATGTTTAAGAAACGGCTAGTAGTTTGAACCTTCAAGTTCCGAAATCCTTGATGAGCAAAAGGACACCCACTGTCAATGATTGCAACGATACTTTCTTTCGACGATGCTGATATGCTGCCAACTTTAGAATTGTTCGCAGGTTTTAATAGGTTTCGATCAATGCGACGATTCGGTATTGGCGCATCACACAATTGAATTTTAATTACCCAAATTGATTCGGCAAGTTTTTTCAGCAATGCCAGAGAAACTTCAGCAGTCACATAAAATACATCACCCGAAAAATCATCCAAGTGACTTTTACAGTAACTGCTATTTTTATCTTGCTCGAACCAGTTAACAAAATCTTTTTTTTGTTGACTTTGAGTTAAAGCATTGGCGTCAAAAAACACTTTTAATAAAACTGAAAAACATTTTTTACCGAGCAAACCTTGCGGATGTTCAGTAAATTTTGACACCACAGCCGATAAAAAATAAGCATCAAATTTGTGCTGCAAATTCGAAGCACCTTTTAGCCAAGTCTTTAGTTCAGTAAGCATGCAAAACTTTCAAAAGTTGACGTATCTAGCAAGTAAATCCACAGTTTGTTTATTGCTTTAATTTCCATTCACTGATAGCTTGTTTCCACAAAATTTCCAGCATTTCAATTTGTGTTTTAGATTTAAACGAATCTTTGAATTCAAACAATTGCTGTATCGCTAAATCATGCGGCAAATTGAATTTTCGAGTCGTTTTGTTTGATTTGGCATTGGGATCAAATGTGATCGTTTCTGGCAAATTATTTTGCACACCAGCAGAATTCAACATATAACGTCCTAGCCATTGTCCAAGTACAACGCCACCCAATGCATCAACTGGGAAATGTATGCCTGCAACGATGCGGTTGTCCGAGATACGCCATGCTAATCGCCATAATTGCTCACAAACTGATTTCCAAGCTTTGATTTTTTTAGGGTTATTGGTCACAGGCCTCAACAATTCGCAAAGTACTACTGTGATGGCCGTAGCTTCGCACAAATGCCCCATCGGGTAGGAGCCATGACCAGGTGTTTGTATCATGGGTTGTACTTGGCTTGAGTAATCACATGGTCGAGCACAAGAAAATTCTTGCTTGAATTTCAACACCACGTTTCTGGCAACCTGTCCAACAATTTGAATCAGCATACTGGTTGCTTTTGTGCGTTGATCAGACAGAGGGAGGATTGCCCCCCAAAACAGCGGCACGTTTGACATTTGGGCAAATATTTCACTTTGCCTATCTGCGCGTAGCTGTGCTTGAGAAATTACAGTAGGCAACTCTTCTCTGAAAATATCTATGCTGGGACGAACAAGGGTTAATCGCGACTTTGAATTAAACTTCAAAACCACCTTTACACCCGTACCTTGGTATGTAAAAGGCTGCAACAGCTCCTGTACGAGCAGTACTTGATTTACCCATGACTCACAATTTGCCATTCTATTTGGCAGACTATCGCCAGTCACAAAATTAGGGCGCTTTGCATTAATCGCTTGACTGTAATCAGAGTTATCTCCGGGCACCACCAAAGATTCGCGACTACGGTTCAGAGCATCACTAAGCAAGAATGCGGGTAAATTCCCCGATCCGCCCGAGTACCCTCCTGTGTACCCACCTGTATAGCCTCCCGTATAACCGCCAGTGTAGCCGCCGGTATAACCACCTGTGTATCCTCCTGTATAGCCTCCTGTATACCCACCTGTATGTTGATGCATGATTTCTCCTTTAATATATTAATTTTCAGGCACACCCAATCGACGTAAAGTCTTAACAAATTGTTGTCGTGTAAAGCTTACCGAAGCACCCATTTGCTGATATTGACTAACTGTTATGTTTGGCGTTTCTAGCCGAAGCAAATCAAGTGTCTCATTTGCATCCTGCAGAAGCTCTGATTCAACTTGCGCAACCAGCAACGCTCGCAGAGTTGGCGCATGGTGCTGATTTGCACGATAGGAACGTTTAGCAATCGAGATGGCTTTCTCATATTGAGAATTCGCGGTATAAGCTGCCGCCAAAATCGTGTCAAAGTAATAGTGCATGGGATCAATCGGCGACAGAGCCGATGCCATTTCAGCTTCAGTCACTGAATCAGATGCCTTGCCCCACATGCTCGACCAAACACTTTTGTATAACCATGCATAAGATTCATTCGGGGAAAACTCAATCGCTTGGTTAAGCTTTATCAATGATTCTTCAGAATTACCAACTAACTGACATAAAGCATGCCCCTCAATAGACAATGCAAGCGCATTACTTGGCTCTCTTTCTAAAATCTTTCGGGTATGCTGAAGCGTAAGTTTTACATCAGTATCACGTGAATGGCTGATACCTCTGATGATTTTTGTTATATACCATTTGGCAAGCCATGCGCGCGCAGTGCTCGCTGTGTGATGTCGGTCTAAAATAGCATCCAACATTAGTTTGCTACTTTCAAAATCGCCAGCTGTGCAGCGATGCATCATCGAAATCCCACCCAACAACAACGAATAGCTCTCCAATGTCGGAAGGGGTTTGGTCAAAGCGGCTTGCACTTCGGTCGTCAAAATCGCCATATGCGTCGCATTAGCAATCGTGTGGCACAGCTCACTTTGCAGCTGCAGCAAATCCATCACATCGCCTTGCAACCTATCCATCCAAACGATTTGATTGGTTTTGGTTTCAGTCAACTCAGCTGTGATGATGAGTTTTTTGTCCATGGCGATATAACTGCCAGATAGCACGTAGTTAGCGCCCAAATGCGCTTCAATATCTGCCACACCATTCAAACCACCCGAGTTGATACGGTTGCGAAAAACACTGGTTGATAAGCGAGAGATCACTTTGAGGTCAGGCGTACGACTCAGCTGACCAATGACCCCGTCAGCGATGATCTCGCCCACAGCCAACTGGTTGTCTTGCGCCAAACTACGCGCGGCGAAGGGGATAACGGCAACGATGGCTTGAAGCGGTGCTGCATAGTCTCTTTTCGGCATCAAAATGGGCAGATGTCCCACCGGCCCAGCCCGATAAACACGTATCGGCTCCTCAATATGCTTTAGAAAACACTCCCCCATATCCTCCAAATCAGCATCTAACTGGTCAGTGAGCTGATCCCGCATTTCAGTACTAATCACAATCTCACCCGGCCCCGCTAGCGTGGCGATACGTGCGCAGAGGTTGACACCGTGGCCGTAGATGTCGTCTTCTCCTACAGTGGCTGTGGTGTGGTGCAAGGCCATGCGCAGCCAAAAGTTGTCTTGTTTGGTGGTATCTGCGTTACGGATATCGGCGGCGATTTCTTTCATCGCAAATGCTGCGTTTAACGCATCTTGTGGGGCGACTAAAAACTCTAGCATCAAGCCATCGCCCAAGCTTTTGACCAGTCTGCCACCTAATTTAGGGATAACGCGCTGCTTGACAGCTTCAATGAAGGTTTGCCACTGGGCAATGGCTGCAGCTTCATTGACTTGCATCCAGTGCACGGAATCGACGACATCGCAAACCAAGACGGTACGCAGCGCACCCGTATTGTTGTTTATTGACACGGCAGCGTTTGAAGGGCTGGCAGCACCTGCCCCTTCGTCAGTTGGAGATTGATACGTCATGCAACAGATTATGCATAAAGTGTCAGCATTGGTCATATGAAATATGTGGTTTTAAGTGAAGCTTTTGCTGGGAAAGGTGAATATTCACACTGTTTAAACGTGTTTAGATGTGAATATTCACATCAAACTGTCATTAGCGGTGACTAAACTTTAGCCCTAGCTAGACGATAAAAAGTTAGCTAAAAAAAGCACGAAGCGCAAGTTCAAGTAACCGTTAAAGCAAACATTGAGAGGTGATTTATGTACACATCACATGCCCAACCCTTCAGCTACCACGCCGCACCAGCCAAACTTTGGCCTCATTATTTATTGGGACAAACGCATGCCCCACTTCGGGTGATTTTGATTGATGACGATACACACGTCAGCGGCACCATCAAGCAAGAGCTGAACCATGACGAGCGCATCAACTTGGTGGCAACAGCTACCAACACACGGCAAGCCAAAAAGCTGATAGCTAACTCTGAATTCGACGTGATGCTGATAGATACCCATTTGAACAATGGTGAAGGTTTGTCGCTGATCTCTTTTATGAAGCAATCACGACCAAAGGCTGAAGCTGTGGTGATTTCGAAACAAGATGACGAAGATTTGGCTGTGCAAGCGTTTGCACTGGGTGCCGCTGGCTATTTGGTTAAAAATGCGTGGTTCGGCAGCTTTTCGCAGGCAGTCTTGCAAGTCGCCAATGGTGGCGCTTTCATCAGCCCCAAAGTGGCTCGGCAGCTGTTAACTCGGCTGATGCACGGAAACAGCTCCGCACATGCTAAGTCGCATCTGCAAACGCCATCTCGCGATTGCGACGATATAGTTAACAAAAAACTCTCGCAGCGAGAATTAGAAATTTTGCAACTCATCGCCGTGGGCGACAGTAGCGCCAATATTTCGACAAAAACCAGTATCAGCGTCCAGACAGTTTCAACGCATATCAAAAATGCCTACCGTAAACTGAATGTGCATTCGCGTTTGCAAGCTGTTGCGAGTGCGAGGGGCTTGGGATTGATTCTTTAGATTTAGCAAGAATATGTCAGTAATTTGACAAGCTAAGATTAAAAAAGGGAGCTAAAGCTCCCTTTTTGATGAATGCAAAGAAACATCAACCCCTATCTAACCCATATGCAAGCCACCATTCACCGAGAAGTCCGCGCCCGTGGTGTAACCGCCCTCCTCTGACGCTAGCCACGCAATGATGGAAGCGATTTCAGACGGTTTGCCGAGACGCTTGACAGGAATGGTAGCCACAATTTTGGCCAGCACATCTTCACGGATGGCATTGACCATGTCCGTGCCGATATAGCCTGGCATCACGGTGTTGACCGTCACACCTTTTGTAGCCAGCTCTTGCGCCAGCGCCATGCTGAAGCCGTGCATACCAGCTTTGGCAGCTGAGTAGTTGGTTTGTCCGGCTTGGCCTTTTTCACCGTTGACAGAGCTGATATTGATGATACGGCCCCAGCCCTTGTCCACCATGTCTGCCACCACTTGCTTGGTGACGTTGAACATGCTGTTGAGGTTGGTTTCGATCACCGCATCCCAGTCTTCACGGGTCATTTTCAGGAACATACGGTCTTTGGTGATACCGGCGTTGTTGACCAATACGTCAATGATGCCATGCTCCGCCTTGGTTTTGGTGAAGGCTTCTACGGTTGAATCCCATGAGCCAACATTGCCCACAGACGCGTAAAAAGTATAGCCTTGCGCCGCTTGCTCGGCAATCCACTTCACGTGGTCGCGCGTCGGTCCACAACCTGCTATGACTTTAAAGCCTTCTTTGTGAAGACGCTGGCAAATGGCGGTTCCGATACCACCCATGCCACCTGTGACGTAAGCTACTTTTCCATTCATGATGATGCTCCTGTTATGATTAAAAACTTAAAATTACTATGAAATTTATAGCATTTTAGGCAATAAATACGCCGGCTGTAGCAATATTTCTTATCTAAAATGAGGTTTCAATACTGATGAACGCTCGATCAGCGCTCAATGGTCAGCGCCACGCCCATACCGCCGCCGATGCACAGCGATGCAATGCCTTTTTTCGCATCGCGCTTCGCCATTTCATGTAGCAAAGTGACCAAAATACGGCAACCGGACGCGCCGATGGGGTGACCAATCGCAATTGCGCCGCCGTTGACGTTGATTTTGCTGGTGTCCCAGCCCATTTCCTGATTCACTGCGCAAGCTTGTGCGGCAAAAGCTTCGTTGATTTCCAGTAAATCGAGGTCTGCAGCCTTCCAACCCGCACGTTTTAGAGCGATTTGCGAGGCAGACACGGGGCCCATGCCCATCATCGCTGGGTCTAAACCTGAAGTTGCAAAGCTGGCGATGCGACCCAACGGCTTCAAGCCCAGTGCTGCGGCTTTGGCAGCTGTCATCACCATCACAGCGGCTGCGCCGTCGTTGATTCCTGATGCATTCCCAGCCGTCACGCCGCCAGCTTTGTCAAACGCTGGGCGGAGTCCTGCCAAGCCTTCGGCAGTGGATTTGCGGTTGATGAACTCGTCTGCCGCGAAAACAATGGGGTCGCCCTTCTTTTGCGCGATGCTGAAAGGCATGATTTCGTCTTTAAAACGACCAGAATCTTGCGCAGCGGCGGCTTTGGTTTGGCTGGCCAGAGCCAAAGCGTCTTGCATGTCGCGGGTGATGCCAAATTTTTTAGCCACGTTTTCGGCGGTAATACCCATGTGGTATTGGTTGTATACGTCCCACAGGCCGTCCACAATCATGGAGTCAATCATTTTCCAGTCGCCCATGCGCTGTCCGTCGCGGCTGCCTAAGAGCACGTGCGGCGATGCGCTCATGTTTTCTTGGCCGCCAGCGATGACGATTTCAGAATCACCGTACGCGACAGCTTGCGCTGCTAACATGACGGCTTTGAGGCCAGAACCACAAACGGCGTTGATGGTCAAACCCGGAGTGGCTTGGTTCAAGCCGCTTTTGATAACCGCTTGGCGCGCAGGGTTTTGCCCTGCACCTGCTGCGAGGACTTGACCCATGATGACTTCGCCGACTTGCTCAGCTTGCAAACCGCTGCGCTTCAACACTTCAGCAATAACGGCTGCACCCAGCTCAGTAGCGGGCGTCTTGGCGAGGGTTCCCCCGAATTTACCGACGGCGGTGCGGGTGGCGGCGACAATGACGATATCTTGCATGATGGCTCCTTGAGAATAGAAAATTAAATTTAAACAGCCTTGGCTTTCACATAACGACCGGGCGCAGGCTCTATGGCTTTAAGTTTACTCTTACCTGCTCCGCCACCATAGGTTTTAGGTGCAGCAATTTGTTTCCCGCCGTGACCGGCAAGCCACGCTGACCAGTCTGTCCACCAGCTGCCCGGGTGCTCTTTGCTGCTGGCTTGCCA
>JANPLX010000018.1:0-45328 GCA_031422495.1 Polaromonas sp.
GGTTGAAGATGTGGCGGACCATTGCACGGTATGCCACAAGTGCTTATCGCCTTGCCCAGTTGATATTGATTTTGGCGACGTGTCGATGAACATGCGCAATTTGCTACGCAAAATGGGGTAAAAAACCTTCCGCCCAGGTAATGCACTGGCGATGGCGTTTTTGAACGCGACAAATCCGTTCACCATCAAACTGATGCGCACGGCGATGGTGGGTGTGGGCTTTAAATTGCAGCGCTTGGCCAACGATGTGTTGCGCCCGTTCGCCAAAAAACAGACCGCCAAGCCACGCCCAACGGTCGGGTTGCCGCCTATCAAAGAGCAGGTGATTCACTTCATTAACAAGAAAATGCCTGGTGGGTTGCCCAAGAAATCAGCCCGTGCTTTGTTGGACATTGAAGACAACGATTACGTGCCTATCATTCGCAACCCGCAAGCGACAAATGCCGAAACGGAAGCCGTGTTTTACTTTCCAGGCTGCGGCTCTGAGCGTTTGTTCAGCCAAGTGGGTTTAGCCACGCAGGCGATGCTGTGGCATGCGGGTGTGCAAACGGTCTTGCCGCCGGGCTACTTGTGCTGCGGTTACCCGCAAAAGGGCAGCGGTCAATTTGACAAAGCCGAGAAAATCATCACTGACAATCGTGTGTTGTTCCACCGTGTTGCCAACACGCTCAACTACCTAGACATCAAAACCGTGGTGGTGAGCTGCGGTACGTGCTACGACCAGCTGCAAGGTTATGAGTTTGACAAAATCTTCCCAGGTTGCCGCATCATCGACATCCACGAGTATTTGCTGGAGAAAAATATCAAACTCGATATGAATACGGGCGCTGGCACAGGTTACCTGTACCACGACCCATGCCACACACCGATGAAGTTGCAAGAGCCGTTGAAAACCGTCAAAGCCTTGCTTGGTGACAACGTGCTGCAAAACGAGCGCTGCTGTGGTGAATCTGGCACGCTAGGTGTGACGCGACCCGATATTTCGACGCAAGTGCGTTTCCGAAAAGAGGAAGAATTGCAAAACGGTGCAGATAAACTGCGAGCTATGGGTGTTGTCGGCGAAAAGGCCAATGTCAAAATTTTGACCAGCTGCCCAAGCTGTTTGCAAGGTTTGAGCCGCTATGGCAATGACTTGAATAACGGCTTGCTGGAAGCGGATTACATCGTCGTTGAAATGGCGAACCAAATCTTGGGCGACCAATGGATGCCAAAATACGTGGCATTGGCTAACAATGGCGGTATTGAGCGCGTGTTGGTGTAATTAATTTTATTGTAGAAAATTATCAAGGAATCATCATGGCAGGCTTAGCATCGGGTTCACCAACCCCAGAAGAACTAACTGTTCACGCGGCATCTAAAGTCTTGGAAATCAGCTTTTCCGACGGCGCAAACTTTAGAATTCCGTTTGAATTGATGCGTATTTCATCGCCATCAGCGGAGGTGCAAGGACATGGCCCAGGGCAAGAGATTTTGCAAACTGGCAAGCGCGATGTGGGTTTGCTGGGTTTGGAGCCGATTGGCAATTACGCGATTCAACCCAGCTTTACCGATGGACACGACACGGGTTTGTTCACGTGGGATTATTTGTATTTCTTGGGCTCAAAACAAGCTGAAATTTGGCAAGATTACGAAGCTCGCTTGAAAGCCGCAGGCATCAGCCGTGATGCGCCTATGATTGAGAAATCAGCTAGCGGCTGTGCAAGTCATTAAAAAATAAGCTATTGAAGTTATTGAAGTTATTAATATGAGCCAAACACATTTCGGTTTCCAGTCGGTCGAAGAAAAAGACAAAGCCAAGCATGTGCGCGGCGTGTTTGACTCAGTCGCGCCTAAGTACGACATCATGAACGACTTAATGTCCATGGGTCTGCACCGCGCTTGGAAAGCCTACACCGTGATGGTTGCGAATGTGCAAGAGGGTTCGAAAGTGCTGGATATAGCCGGTGGAACGGGCGATTTGGCGCTGGCTTTTGCACCGAAAGTTGGCAAAACAGGCCATGTGGTGCATACCGACATCAACGAAGCCATGTTGCGTGAAGGTCGTGATCGTTTGATCAACGCTGGCGTGGTTTTGCCTACTTTTGTGTGCGACGCAGAGAAGTTACCTTTTCCAGACAGCCATTTTGATGTTGTGACCGTGGCTTTCGGGTTGCGCAATATGACGCACAAAGATGCAGCGTTGAAGGAAATGAACCGCGTTTTGAAGCCAAATGGCAAATTACTGGTTTTGGAGTTTTCCAAAATCGCCAAGCCGCTTTCTAAGGTTTACGACTGGTATTCTTTCAATGTGTTACCAAAGCTAGGAAAATTGGTGGCTGGGGATGATTCTAGTTACCGTTACCTGGCAGAGTCGATTCGGATGCACCCGAGCCAAGAAGAACTCAAAGTTTTCATGAAAACTGCAGGTTTTGGTCATGTAGACTTTCACAACATGACGGGTGGTGTCGTGGCGCTGCATGTTGGCATCAAGTGCTAGGTATGTGACTTGGTGTTGTGGCTAAGCAGTGTGTTTTTTGTCACAATTTGCAGCAAGTAATTCTAAAATACCCTTTTCTGCTGCATGTCTCTGTTAATACCTATTGAAAACTAAAGCATTTAGCCCTATATTTGGGGCATGTTGAAAACAACAGGTTTTTGACGACGATTCATTTGGCTTTTCAGGAGAAAATATGAAACTTTGGACTACTGTTTTAATTTGCGCGTTGACTTTTTCTAGCTTATCAGCAGAGGCTGCACGTCGCATGGGTGGCGGTGGTTCTATGGGTAAGCAATCGAGCAACGTCACACAGAAAAGTGCGCCACCGGCTGCGCCTGCCCAAAACGCAACTAATTCTGCTGCAGCCAAACCTGCTGCAGCACCAGCTGCTGCACCTGCTGTGGCTCCTAAAAAGCCTTGGGGCGCGATGCTAGGTGGCTTAGCCGCTGGCCTTGGTTTGGCTTGGTTGGCTAATTCATTGGGTCTAGGCGGTATGCTGGGTGGCATCATGCAGGCCGTGATGTTTGGCTTGCTGGCGTTTGGCGTGATTGCTCTGGTGATGTACTTTATTCGCTCACGTAATGGTGGCAAAAAGTCAGCCGGCAACACGTTTAATTCTAGTAGCCCATACGCCATGCAAGGTGCTGGTAGTACATCACCGACAGATGCCGTGGCGCCACGCTCCTACAGCCCACAAAACGTGGGTAATGATGCTTCTGCGCGTCCTTGGGAAGGCAATGCCACAGCGTTTGACAGCAGTGCAGCGGGTCAGCAAGCGGGCAAGTCAATGATTGGCTCTGGTCTACAAGCTTCAGACAATACGACAGGTTTGTCAGGCTCTCAGTCTTGGGGTGTTCCTGCTGATTTTGATACAGCTGGCTTCTTGACAGCTGCAAAACGCAATTTCGTGACCTTGCAAGATGCTTGGGACAAATCTGACATCGCTGCATTAAAGGCGATGATGACAGATGAGATGGCTGGCGAGATCAAAGCTCAGTTGGCCGAGCGCGGCATTCAAGCTGGTGTGGTCAACAAAACCGATGTGGTGATGTTGGATGCGCAGTTGCTTGGCATCGAAGAAATGGCTACGGAGTACATGGCCAGTGTCGAGTTCTCAGGCATGATTCGTGAAGAGGAGTCAGTCGGCCCAGCACCGTTCCGCGAAGTATGGAACATGACCAAAGCCAAAAATGGCGGCGGTTGGTTAGTCGCAGGCGTGCAAGCTCTGCAATAAAAAGCTTTTTAAGACTTGCAAGACTGTCAAGGGTAAATTAAAAAACCTTGCGATTTTAAAATCTGCAAAAGTCGTGAATAATTGGGGACTATGGCAACATCGTCCCCTTTTTCTTTGTTTGATGACTTGGTGAGCAAACTTACAGGTTTGCAGCCGCCTGCATGGGCGGTTGACGAAGTGCATCAACGCCTCGTTTTGCTACTCAACCATGTGCTGATGCAAGAGCCAGAAGCGACTACCCGTTTGGCGCGGCTCAAAGGCCGTGTCGTGCGTGTGCAATGGCGAACGCTGTCCATGACGTTGGCTGCCACGCCTGCAGGTTTGCTGGAACGCTCAACGCCAGAAGCTGTTGCTGATTTGAGCTTGCTGGTTGCAGATGAATCACCTTTATCCATCCTGCAATCCGCGCTCAATGGTGGCAAACCCAACATCAAGATCGAAGGCGACGTGCAGCTGGCTGCCGAAGTGAATTGGCTGGCAGACCATGTACGCTGGGACGTGGAAGAGGATTTATCTCGCATCATGGGCGATGCGCCCGCGCATGCCGTTGTCAGTACGGTTAAGCAAATAGTGGTTGGTTTGAAATCGTTTTTGGTCAGCAAAGTTACAGATACAGAGGTTGTCAATCCATCAGTAAAAGTCACTGCAAAGGCTGCAGAATGAGACGGCTCTTTCGCGGATTTTTCATCGTTTGGATAGCACTGCGCTTTGGTTTAGACCAGTTGGTGCTGACGAGTTTTCAAAAGCCATGGTTAGCTGCTTTGGCTCGCATTGTGTCATTTGGACGCAATTTGCAAGCCCCGCGTGGACAGCGTTTGCGTGAGGCTTTGGAAAGATTGGGGCCAATTTTTGTCAAATTTGGCCAAGTGTTGTCGACAAGGCGTGATTTGCTTCCGCTGGATATTGCAGACGAATTAGCGAAACTGCAAGACCGAGTTCCAACGTTTGATCCAAAAATTGCAGTGCAAACCATAGAGCGCGCGTTTAATAAGCCGCTGGCGGATATATTTACCACTTTTGACCGCGAACCAGTTGCTAGTGCGTCTATTGCGCAAGTGCATTTTGCGACCATCACAGACAAACAAGGTCGTAACCTTGAAGTGGCCGTCAAGGTGCTGCGACCTAACATGTTGGCTGCTATCGAAAAGGACCTGAGCCTGATGCACATGATGGCTGGCTGGGTGGAGAAGCTCAGTGCTGACGGCAAGCGCCTGAAGCCGCGCGAGGTAGTAGCCGAATTTGACAAGCATCTCCATGACGAGTTGGATTTGATACGTGAGGCTTCCAGCGCAGCGCAGCTCAAACGCAACATGTCGCTGCATGCTGCTGAAAGAGATCTGGTCATGATTCCCGATATGTATTGGGACTATTGCCACCCTGAGGTGCTAGTCATGCAGCGCATGAAGGGCGTGCCTATCAATCAAACACAGGTTTTACGCGATGCTGGAGTCGATTTCAAAAAGCTCGCTAGTGACGGGGTGACAATATTTTTTGCCCAAGTCTTTCGCGACGGTTTTTTCCATGCAGATATGCATCCTGGCAATATTCAAGTGAGTTTGGAGCCAGCAACCTTTGGGCGCTATATCTTGCTAGATTTTGGCATCATTGGTAGTTTGACGGCGGTTGATAAAGATTATCTGGCGCAGAACTTCACGGCATTTTTCAGGCGCGATTACAAACGCGTTTCTGAGTTGCATATTGAATCAGGTTGGGTGCCTAAAGATACTCGCGTTGATGAATTAGAATCTGCCATTCGCGCGGTTTGCGAACCTTATTTTGACCGACCATTGAAAGAAATATCGCTTGGATTGGTATTGATGCGGTTATTCCAAACCTCGCGTCGTTTCCACGTAGAGATTCAACCGCAATTGGTATTGTTGCAAAAGACGTTATTGAATATTGAAGGTTTAGGCCGTGATTTAGATCCGGATTTGGATTTGTGGAATACTGCTAAACCTTTTTTAGAGAAATGGATGCTCGAGCAAATTGGTCCACAAAAGTTAATGGAAGAACTCAAAGCACAAGCACCTCGTTATGCGAAGTTATTACCTGAATTGCCAGCTTTATTAACTTCTTATTTAAAGAATAATTCAAATAACAATGAAATTCATAATACAAAACAAGATTCTGTTTTGTTAAAAGAGTTATTGAGTGAGCAACGCAGAACGAACAAACTGCTTCAGCGTTTCATCTATACAGGTTTGGGGTTTATACTTGGTTTGATAGCAATGCAGTTGGTTTCTCGTTTGCATATTAATTTTTGAAAATAGCGCATAAAAAAAGCAATATTTGACTGCAGCCGGCGTATTATATGTCTTAAATGCTATTTAAATTATAGTAATTTTGTGTTGTGTGTTTGGATTTTCATGAATTCTCTGTTGATTCCCTGTTGATTCCCTGTTGATTTTGGTTGATTTATTGATATTTATTTAGCATATTGGAGTATGCATGTTACTGTCATTCATTATTGTGTATTTGTTGATTTCAATCGCCATTGGCTTGTATGCTGCTAGGCGAGTTCATAATACTGCTGATTATGCGGTCGCGGGGCGAAGTTTGCCTTTGGCAGTGGTTATTGCTACGACATTCGCAACCTGGTTTGGCTCAGAAACAGTATTAGGTGTACCTGCTAAATTTGTTCAAAATGGTCTTGGCTCTGTCGTAGAAGACCCATTTGGTGCTTCTATGTGTTTGGTGTTTGTGGGTTTGTTTTTTGCGTATAAACTTTATCAACGCAATCTGATCACGATTGGTGATTATTATCGACAACGTTTTGGCCGAGGCGTCGAGGTTTTTTGCTCCTTGGTGATTATGGTCAGTTATCTGGGTTGGGTGGCTGCACAGATAACGGCTTTGGGTTTGGTTTTTAATTTAATAACCCAAGGTACAGTATCTATCGCACAGGGCATGGTTATAGGTACATTGATCGTATTGGTATATACCCTGTATGGCGGCATGTGGTCTGTGGCAATGACCGATTTCATTCAAATGATCGTTATTGCCTTGGGTTTAATTGTGATTGCTTGGTATGCGGCGGGCTTGGCGGGCGGTGCGGACAAGGTTTTAGATTACGCCGTTAAAAACGGCAAACTGCAGTTTTTCCCTACCGGCGGTGTCAAAGAATGGTTGTTTTTCTCAGCAGCGGCGATGACGATGATGCTTGGTTCTATCCCACAACAAGACGTTTTTGCGCGCGTGATGTCATCCAAAGATGCCAAAACCGCTGTTCGCGGCCCCGTAATTGGCGGCATCTTGTACTTTTTGTTCGCGTTGATTCCGATGTTTGTTGTCATGGCGGCTGTGATCATCATGCCTGAGGCGACCACGACTTTGCTCAAAGACGACCCGCAAAAAGTGCTGCCCACGTTGGTGATGCAAAAGATGCCATTGCTTTTGCAAATTGCATTTTTTGGTGCGTTGCTGTCTGCCATCATGTCCACAGCATCAGCCACGCTGTTGGCGCCTAGCACCACTTTTGTCGAGAATATTTTGCGCAATATCAAACCGGGTATGAGTGATGCCGCCACGCTGAAGGCCATGCGAATATCCGTTGTTGTGTTTACCGCAGCAGTTTTGACATACGCCATCAATATGCAGGGAACGCCGATTTATGATTTGGTCTCGGGCGCTTATCAAATTACATTGGTTGGCGCTTTTGTGCCACTTGTTTTTGGTTTGTATTGGTACCGTGCGACAACGCAGGGCGCTGTTCTTTCGATTGTCCTAGGCATTGTTACTTGGTTAGTTTTTACATATGTGCCAAGTTTGGCTGAGAGTTTTCCGCCGCAATTGGCCGGTTTGATTGCTGCTTTGCTGGGTATGTTGGCCGGCTCTTTGTTGCCACAAATGATGCATGACAAAAAAGGCCATGTTCACCACTATGAGGGAAGCAGTGCTGTCTAAGCGCGCCAACCTAAACACTTATCTAACGTAAACACTTATAATAGAGGGTTACGCCAGCTTGCTTCAAGCTTTGGTGCTTTATGACGCTTTAAAACTCTCTTTTATGCCTATTTACGCTTACAAATGCGACGCTTGCGGGCATGCCAAAGACGTTTTGCAAAAAATGTCGGATCCGCAACTCACCGATTGCCCCTCTTGCGGTCGAGCCGAGTTCAAAAAACAGCTGACGGCCGCAGGTTTTCAGCTCAAGGGCACGGGTTGGTATGTGACTGATTTCCGCGAAGGCGGCGGTAAAAACACTGCGCCGGCCGCTGATGCAAAATCTGATGCTGCCGAATCTGTAAACCCTTCAACGGCAACTACACCCGATGCCGCTGCGAGTTCTCCCGCAACGACGCCATCTGCATCGAATACTGCCACGCCACCACCGGCGCCATCATCGGCTGCTGTCCCTAGCGTTTGATTCTGAGGTCAAAAATATGATGTCTAAACTGCGTAAATGGTTGTTTGCTGGTTTGCTGGTCATCGTGCCGATTGCCATAACAGTTTGGTTGCTGGAATGGATGCTGAGCAGTTTGGATCAAACATTGTTGATTTTGCCCGCTGCATGGCACCCAGACAGGTTGTTGGGTATCCATATCCCCGGCTTTGGCGTCTTGCTGTCGCTGGCGATATTGCTGATAGTGGGTGCGGCTGCGAGTAACTTTTTGGGTCGCCAATTGATGATTTGGAGTGATGCGTTTTTGAATCGCATTCCAGTTGTGCGTTCTATCTACTCCAGCGTCAAGCAAGTCTCAGATACTTTGTTTGCAGATGGTGGTAGCGCTTTCAGAACGGCTGTGCTCGTGCAATGGCCGCGCGTAGATGTGTGGACGATTGCTTTTGTGACCGGTACACCGGGTGGCGATGTGGCCAATCATTTGAAGGGCGAGTATTTGAGTGTTTATGTGCCAACCACACCTAACCCAACTGGCGGCTACTTTGTGATGTTGAAGAAGACCGAATGCATTGAGTTGAATATGAGTGTTGATGAAGCCTTGAAATACATCGTGTCTATGGGCGTGGTGTCACCTAATGTACCTCACCATCTAATACCGAAAAAAATCCAAAAATAACTTAACTTTTACGAATACGAGAGAAATTATGGCAATGCGTACCCAATATTGTGGTCTGGTCACTGAAGCTCAGCTTGGTGAAACAGTGAGTTTGTGCGGATGGGTGAATCGCCGTCGTGACCATGGTGGCGTGATTTTTATCGATCTGCGAGATCGTGAAGGTTACGTTCAAGTGGTGTGTGACCCGGATCGTGCTGAGATGTTCAAACTAGCCGAAGGGGTGCGCAACGAGTTTTGTATTCAAATCAAAGGCTTGGTGCGTGCGCGACCTACAGGCACAGTGAATGACAATTTAAAGAGTGGCAAAATCGAAGTGCTGTGTCATGAGCTGAATGTGCTCAATGCGTCAGTCACACCACCATTCCAGCTGGATGATGAGAATTTGTCTGAAACGACTCGTTTGACGCACCGCGTGCTGGATTTGCGCCGTCCTTACATGCAAAATAACCTGATGCTGCGCTACAAAGTGTCGATGGAAGTACGTAAGTTTTTGGATGCAAATGGCTTTATTGATATTGAAACGCCAATGTTGACAAAGAGCACGCCCGAAGGTGCGCGTGACTACTTGGTGCCTAGCCGCGTGCACGACGGGCACTTTTTTGCATTACCGCAATCGCCGCAGTTATTCAAGCAGCTTTTGATGGTGGCTGGCTATGACCGCTACTACCAAATCGTGAAATGCTTCCGCGACGAAGACTTGCGTGCAGACCGCCAGCCAGAATTCACGCAGATTGATATTGAAACATCGTTCTTAGACGAGCAAGAAATTCGTGACATGTTCCAAGGCATGATCACCACGGTATTTAAAAACACCATGAATGTGGATTTGGGAGAGTTCCCCGTCATGACCTACCAAGACGCCATGCATGTATATGGCTCAGACAAACCAGATTTGCGCGTCAGCCTCAAATTCACCGAAGTAACAGATGTGATGGCTGATGTGGATTTCAAAGTCTTTTCAGGCGCTGCAACGATAAAAGGCGGCCGAGTGGTCGCCATGCGCGTTCCAGGTGGTGCGAGCGAGGTTGGCGGTTTGAGCCGTGGCGAGATTGACGGTTACACCGAATTCGTCAAAATTTACGGCGCTAAAGGTTTGGCATATATCAAAGTCAATGAATTGGCCAAAGGCCGTGATGGCTTGCAAAGCCCGATTGTCAAAAATATCCACGACAAAGCGATTGCAGAAGTGTTGGCGCGTACTGGCGCTCAAGATGGTGACTTGATTTTCTTTGGCGCCGACAAAGAGAAGGTTGTGAACGATGCGATTGGTGCACTGCGCATTAAAATCGGCCATAGTGAGTTTGGCAAAAAGAACGGTTTGTTTGAAAAATCATGGCGCCCAATGTGGGTTGTTGACTTCCCGATGTTTGAGTACGACGAAGAAGCGCAGCGCTACACCGCGACGCATCACCCCTTCACGGCACCAAAAGATGGCCACGAAGATTGGATGGTCACCGCGCCAGAGAAATGTATCTCTAAGGGCTATGACATGGTCTTGAACGGCTGGGAAATGGGCGGTGGTTCGGTCCGTATTCACCGTGCAGATGTGCAGCAAAAAGTCTTTGATGCACTCAAAATCACACCTGAAGAAGCTCAAATCAAATTCGGCTTCTTGCTAGATGCTTTGCAATATGGCGCACCGCCGCATGGTGGTTTGGCCTTTGGTTTAGACCGTATTGTGACCTTGATGACAGGTGCTGAATCCATTCGTGATGTGATTGCTTTCCCTAAAACTCAGCGCGCACAGTGTCTGTTGACTCAAGCGCCATCTCTGGTTGACGAAAAACAACTCAAAGAACTGCATATTCGCCTAAGAAATGCAGAGGTCGCTAAAACGGCCACATAGGAATTTTGCCTGGGAACACATATAGCAAGAGCGTTGTGATAATGACGTAGCGAAGAAATTTTCCAATAGCCATGTACATCACACATGGCCAAAAAGACAGTTTGAGCCATCCAGCAACGGCGCACAGTGGGTCTCCGACTATTGGTAGAAAAGAAAATATACACGCTTTGGGTCCAAGTCGCTCCAGCCACTGCAGCGCTTTTGTGTGGGTGGCGGATCCTTTGTACTTATCCACTGCTCGGTGGGCACCAAAACCCATCCACCAATCAACTGCACCACCCAGCGTGTTTCCTGCTGTAGCAACCAATATTGTTGGCCAAAATAATTCGGGATTGAGCTTGATTAATCCAAAAACAGCAGGCTCGGAACCCAATGGCAATAGGGTAGCGCTAATAAATGACACGACAAACACGGTACTCAAACCGAATTTAGGTAATGCCAGCAAAGTTAACAGATGTTCAAGCCATATTTCCATGTATCACCTAGTATAGAGCGCTACAATTGTGCTTCATTTTTAAGCAGCTAAACAAGATCCTTAAATTTTTCAGAATATGAATATCGGTCAATACCTCTTGCCAAATAATTTTTTTGTCGCTCCCATGGCGGGAGTGACAGACAGGCCATTTCGCAAGCTGTGCAAAAAGCTAGGTGCTGGTTATGCTGTTAGTGAGATGGTGACCTCCAAACGCGAATTGTGGAGCACACTTAAAACATCGCGCCGCGCGAACCATGATGGTGAAAGCGCCCCCATCGCGGTACAAATTGCTGGCACCTCTGCTGAGATGATGGCCGAAGCTGCTTTGCACAATATTGATAACGGTGCGCAAATCATCGACATTAATATGGGTTGCCCTGCCAAGAAAGTTTGCAACAAATGGGCAGGTTCAGCGTTGATGCAAGACGAAGGCCTAGCCTTGTCAATTGTAGAAGCCGTCGTATCAGTCTGTGCACCCCGCAATGTGCCTGTGACCTTGAAAATGCGTACAGGCTGGTGTCAAAGCCATAAAAATGCTGTGGTTTTAGCGCGTGCTTTTGAGCAAGCGGGTGTGCAAATGCTTGCCGTTCACGGTCGCACCCGTGAGCAAGGTTACAAAGGTGCAGCTGAGTACGAAACAATTGCAGCGGTGAAATCAGTCGTTCGGATCCCTGTCGTTGCCAACGGTGACATTACCAGTCCAGAAATGGCACGTGATGTTTTAAATTTCACGGGTGCAGATGCAATTATGGTTGGTCGAGCAGCGCAGGGTAAACCTTGGATTTTTCGTGAGATTGCCCACTTTATGGCGACTGGTATGTATTTAGCGCCACCTTTGGTTGCTGAAGTGAAGAGATTGTTGTGTGATCACCTACTAGACCATTACGAGTTGTATGGTGAATTTGCGGGTGTTCGTACAGCACGCAAGCACATTGGCTGGTATGTGCGGTCATTGCCCGATGGGGAAGCGTTTCGTAATCGCATGAATACTCTAGAAAGTTGCGAATTGCAGCATGCTGCTGTGGCGCAGTTTTTTGATGAGTTGGCTGATCAGTATGAGCGCTTACCAGAATTAATTGAAAGTAGTCAAGCTGAAGAAGCTGATTTCATGGTTTAGAAGCTAGAAAATTCAAATAAGTTATCGGACTGTATTGAGATGAATAAAAAACAAATAGACGAATGCGTGCGGGATAGTTTGGAGGCATACTTCCAAGACTTAGGAGGCGAGCAGCCATGTGCGATGTACGACATGTTGATTAAGGCGGTTGAAAAACCTTTACTTGAAGTGGTGATGAAGCAAGCAGACAATAACCAATCACGTGCCGCTGAATGGTTGAATCTAAACCGAAATACTTTGCGCAAAAAACTTTTGGATCATTATTTAATTTAATTTATAAAATTTTATCTCTCATCTTTCTCGAAAACATAAATAATGAATGCATTAATTTCAGTCTCAGACAAAACCGGCGTTGTAGATTTCGCGCGTGAACTAGACGCTTTGGGCATTAAGCTTTTGTCTACCGGTGGCACCGCCAAGCTTCTAGCAGAGCAAGGTTTACCAGTGACTGAAGTCGCTGAACTTACAGGCTTCCCGGAAATGCTCGATGGTCGAGTCAAAACCTTGCATCCAAAAGTACACGGTGGTTTACTCGCCCGCCGAGACCTGCCAGAGCACATGGCGGCATTGGCGGAGCACAATATCGACATGATTGATTTGTTAGTCGTCAACCTTTACCCCTTTGAATCGACTGTTGCCAAAGTGGGCTGCACATTAGAAGATGCCATTGAAAACATCGATATTGGTGGCCCTGCGATGGTGCGTTCAGCAGCTAAAAATTGGAAAGATGTTGGCGTGCTCACTGATGTAAGTCAATATGCATTGGTACTCGCTGAATTGAAAGCTAACGGCAAGTTGACGGACAAAACAAAATTTGCACTATCTGTAGCTGCTTTTAATCGCATCAGCCAATACGATGGTGCGATCAGCGACTATTTGTCTCGTATTCAAGAAGACGGGAGCCATGCCCCTTTCCCTGAGCAATCGAATGGTCGTTTCATTAAATTGCAAGATTTACGTTACGGCGAAAACCCGCACCAGCAAGCTGCTTTTTATCGCGATTTGTACCCAGCACTTGGTTCACTCGTAACAGCTAAGCAATTGCAGGGTAAAGAGCTAAGCTACAACAATATTGCGGATGCGGATGCGGCTTGGGAGTGCGTGAAAAGTTTTGATGTACCCGCATGTGTGATAGTTAAGCACGCCAACCCATGCGGTGTTGCAGTGGGGGATGATGCCCTGCAAGCTTATGAGAAGGCGTTTAAAACTGATCCAGCCTCAGCATTTGGCGGCATCATTGCCTTCAATCGCACTGTCGATGTGCCTGCTGCGCTTCAAATTTCGAAGCAGTTTGTCGAGGTGCTGATGGCGCCGAGCTATACCCCTGAAGCCTTGGAGCTTTTCAAAGCTAAAGCGAATGTGCGTGTGCTGCAAATTGAATTGCCAGAAGGTGTCGGTAAGGATGGTAATTCTGATTGGGATAATGGTCGCAATGCTGTTGATATCAAACGAGTTGGTTCTGGCTTGTTGATGCAAACAGCTGACAACCATGAGTTGACATTAGCGGACCTCAAAGTCGTCTCCAAAGTGCAACCAACCCCACAACAGTTGCAAGACTTATTGTTTGCTTGGAAAGTCGCGAAATATGTCAAATCTAACGCTATCGTATTCTGCGCAGATGGCATGACCATGGGTGTGGGTGCAGGCCAAATGAGTCGTTTAGATTCGGCGCGTATAGCCAGCATCAAGGCACAACATGCAGGTTTGTCGCTGGGAAATACAGCTGTTGCCAGCGATGCTTTTTTCCCGTTCCGTGACGGTTTAGATGTGGTGGTGGATGCGGGCGCGACCAGCGTG
The DNA here is from genome assembly GCA_031422495.1 of Polaromonas sp. Taxonomy (GTDB): domain Bacteria; phylum Pseudomonadota; class Gammaproteobacteria; order Burkholderiales; family Burkholderiaceae_C; genus Aalborgiella. The sequence goes on from JANPLX010000018.1 coordinate 13,964, forward strand.
ATTCAGCCAGGCGGTAGCATGCGCGACCCTGAAGTGATTGCTGCAGCGGACGAACGTGGGATTGTGATGGTATTCACAGGTGTGCGTCACTTTAGACATTGAAATTTTAGTCAATGCCATTACCTGATCCGCGATTGCAACCACGCGAATTTTTAACGCAGCTCTTTAATGCTGCAGTAAAACGTGCGTTGCCTTTGCACAATACAGCTGCTTATTTGCCCGAACCACCTAAAAATGGCGGTAGCACGGTTGTGCTTGGCGCCGGAAAAGCTGCCGCTGCGATGGCGCAAGCTGTGGAGGTGCATTGGCCCGTTGACGTGCCATTGTCGGGCTTGGTGGTTACCCGATATCACCATACTCCAGCAAGACCAGTTGAACTTGACGGGAAACCTCTCCGCATTGAAATCGTAGAAGCTTCGCATCCCGTGCCAGATGTGGCTGGTTTGCTAGCTGCGCAACGTATTCTGGATATGACGCAAGGTCTTACCGCGGACGATCTGGTCTTGTGTCTTATTTCAGGTGGTGGTTCAGCGCTGCTGTCGTTGCCGGTTGATGGTTTGGACTTTGCAGACAAGCAGCACATCAACCAATCCTTGCTGAATTCAGGTGCGCCAATTTCTGAGATGAATTGCGTACGTAAACACTTGTCTCGCATCAAAGGTGGTCGTTTAGCTGCTGCTTGTTTCCCTGCCAAAGTTGTGACCTTGACCATCAGCGACGTTCCCGGCGACGACCCCAGCATCATCGCCAGTGGCCCGACCGTACCGGATGACACGACTTGTGCGCAGGCGCTGGCAATTTTGAAGCGCTACAACATTGATGTACCAGCTTTGATTGCTGAGCAATTGACCTCTGGTGCGCTTGAGACGCCTAAGTCGAACGACCCGATTTTTAAGGGGCACGTCGTGCACATGACGGCAACGCCGCAGCAAAGCTTGGAGGCCGCTGCCGAATTAGTGCGTAATGCTGGACTACATGCCTATATTTTGAGTGATGACATGGAAGGTGAGTCTCGAGAGGTCGGTACCGTTCATGCGGCACTAGCGCGCACTGCGGCTAAAAATACTACAAAAAGTGGGGGGTCCGCTCAAATGCAAATCTTCATTCGACCTTGCGTCATTCTGTCAGGCGGCGAAACTACTGTAACGGTTCGCCCGCGCTTAACTGGCTCAGCCAAAGGGCGAGGTGGACGGGCAGGCGAATTTTGCCTCGGTCTGGCACAGTCTTTGCAAGGTCTAAGCAATGTCTATGCATTGGCTGCTGACACGGACGGCATCGATGGTGTGCAAGACAATGCAGGCGCTTATATTGACCCTACAACGCTGAGCCGAGCAGAAGGTCAAGGCATGAAAATTCACGATTATCTTGATCGCAACGATGCCTATGGATACTTTGAGTCTTTGGGTGATTTGGTTATCACGGGGCCAACTTTTACGAACGTGAACGATTTCAGAGCGATATTGATATTTTAAAGATTCTTGAAAAATTTTCTAAAAATTGACTAGAACCAAGCATTCACATGACTGATGTAACACCTAGATTGCAATTGACATCCATATCAAAGCGGTATGCGTCAGTATTGGCCAATCAAGACGTGTCACTGACAGTGTTACCTGGTGAGATTCATGCCATTTTGGGGGAAAACGGAGCGGGTAAATCCACCTTAGTCAAAATCATTTATGGCTCTGTGAAGCCAGATGAGGGGGTAGTTAGTTTCAATGGTAACCGTGCGCATATCCGCAACCCCCAAGAAGCGAGGGCCTTGGGTATCAGCATGGTCTTCCAGCATTTCAGTCTGTTTGAGACTTTGACAGTGGCTGAAAACGTGTGGTTAGGCCTAGATAAGTGTCTCTCCTTGGCTGAAGTGACCCAACGTATTTCTGCCAAAGCCAGCGAATACGGTTTGGATATCGACCCAAGTCGCCCTGTACACACCTTGAGTGTTGGTGAAATGCAGCGGGTTGAAATTATCCGTGCGCTGCTCACTAATCCGCAACTACTTATATTGGATGAGCCCACTTCAGTACTTACGCCGCAAGCCGTTGAAAAATTATTTGTGGTGCTTAAAAAGTTATCTTCAGAGGGTTGCAGTATTTTGTACATCAGCCACAAGCTGCATGAGATTCGAGAACTCTGTACCGCTTGTACGGTGCTACGGGCAGGTAAAGTCACAGGGCATTGCAATCCCCAAAAGGAAAGCAACGCATCACTCAGCCGCATGATGATAGGTGCTGAGCCACCAGCGTTAGAGCATCGTGCAGCTAAGTTGGGTGATGTCGTTTTGGGTGTTCATCAGTTAACACTGCCATGTGTGGATCAGTTTAGTATGAGTCTCAGTGCGGTTTCTCTGAATGTACGAGCAGGCGAAGTCGTTGGCGTCGCAGGCGTTTCTGGTAATGGTCAACGCGAGTTGATGTATGCCTTGTCTGGTGAAGACACGCGCGCTAGTGCTGCCATGGTGACCCTGTTTGGAAAAGCGGTTGGGCATCTCGGCCCTATAGAACGCCGCCATCTTGGTTTGCAGTTTGTACCTGAAGAGCGTCTTGGTCGCGGCGCTGTGCCTAGTATGAGTCTGGCTCAAAATTTAATGCTAACCCGCGATGACGCAATCGGCAAAAGCGGATGGATTCGCGTCAAAGACTTAGTTAAGCAAGCCGATGGCATCATCGCCCGCTTCAATGTCAAAGCCAGCAGCGCACAGGCAGCGGCAAAGTCCTTGTCTGGTGGCAATTTGCAAAAATTTATTGTGGGCAGAGAAATCGACGCCAAACCCATGCTTTTTATCGTCTCGCAGCCCACTTGGGGTGTGGATGTGGGCGCAGCAGCCCAAATTCGCGGGGCGATATTGGCTTTGCGTGATGCTGGCTGCGCAGTCCTTGTCGTGAGCGAAGAGTTGGATGAGTTGTTTGAAATCAGTGATCGCCTTCACGTCATGGCAAAAGGGCAGCTTTCCCCGTCACTGAAGCGCGAAGAAGCGACAGTTTCACTGGTTGGTGAGTGGATGAGTGGCTTGTGGCCAAAGATGACAATCGAGGAAATCGCATGATGCGTTTAAAACTAGAGCCTCGCACGCAAAACTCCGCCTTTTGGAGCTATGGTTCTCCCGTTCTAGCGCTGTTGCTGACTGTGGTGATTGGTGTCTTGCTGTTCATAGCGTTGGGTAAAGACCCCGTTCGCGGTTTACAAATGTTTTTTTGGGAGCCAATTCGCTCTGGCTATGCTTGGGGCGAGTTGATGGTGAAAGCCACGCCGCTGTTGATTATCGCGCTCGGCTTGGCGGTTTGCTTTCGCTCCAACGTGTGGAACATTGGCGCAGAAGGTCAGTTCGTGATTGGTGCGTTAGCTGCTGGTGGCGTGGCGCTTTTAGCGACCAAGGAAACAAGCCGCTGGATCGTGTTGGCGATTTTGATGGCAGGCATGTTTGGTGGCATGGCTTGGGCAAGCGTCACTGCCTTTTTACGCGACAAATTCAATGCCAATGAAATTTTGGTGAGTCTTATGCTGGTTTATGTTGCTGATCTGCTCTTGGGCTACATGGTCTACGGCCCATGGAAAGACCCGAACGGTTTTAATTTCCCGCAAAGCAAAACTTTTGAAGCGGTGACGAGTATTCCCCGACTCATGCAAGGTTCACGCATGTCGATTGGCTTGCCTATTGCAATGGCTGCTGCTGCAGCGTTATGGATATTTTTGTTTCGAACTCGCGCTGGTTTTGCACAGCAGGTCGGTGGTCTAGCACCCGCCGCTGCACGCTATGCTGGGTTTTCTAGTCGCTGGGCGCTGTGGGTGGCGATGCTGTGCTCGGGTGCTGCTGCAGGTTTGGCAGGAGCACTCGAGGTTGCTGGCCCGATTGGGCAACTCACGCCATACGTGCCAGCAGGCTACGGTTTTGCGGCCATCATCGTGGCATTTGTAGGACGTTTGCATCCAGTGGGGATGATTTTTTCAGCCGTCTTAATGAGTATGTTTTACATTGGCGGCGAGCTGGCGCAGTCGCGCTTGGGTTTGCCTAAATCAATCACAGGCGTGTTTCAAGGCTTGTTGCTGTTCAGTTTGCTGGCTTGCGACACCTTGCTTGCTTACAAGTTGGTTTGGAAATCGACACCCGCACCCATAACCTCTAAATTAACTGCTGGAGGTGCAGCTTAATGGAAGCCTACGCACTTTTGATAGCAGCAACCTTGAATGCAGGCACTGTGCTTGCCATCGCTGCCCTGGGTTTACTCATCAACGAAAAAGCCGGCGTGGTTAACCTAGGTGCAGAAGGTCTGATGCTGTGCGCTGCGATTGCTGGCTTTGCCACTGTTGTGCACACTGGCAATGTCTGGCTGGGATTCTTGGCAGGCATGGCGGCTGGCGCGTTTATGGCTGCGTTATTTGGTGGTTTGGTGATTTGGTTGGGCACCAACCAATACGCCACCGGTTTAGCTTTGACGCTGTTTGGTACAGGTTTTTCAGCTTTTGCCGGTATCAAATATGTGCAAGAAAAGCTGCCTGAGCAAACGCAATACAGCATCCCGTTTTTAGGTGATATTCCTTTGGTTGGGCAAGCCTTGTTTCGCCATCACCCCATGGTCTACATCACGATAGCTTTGATGTTTGGTTTGATCTGGTTTTTGTACCGCACCCGCGCTGGCTTGGTGCTGCGCTCGGTGGGGGAATCGCCGGAATCAGCTCATGCCTTGGGCTACCCAGTGCGTCGTATTCGGCTATGGGCAGTCATGGCTGGCGGCGCGCTGTGCGGCTTGGCGGGGGCTTATTTGGCGACGATTTACACGCCGCTTTGGGTGGAGGGCATGGTTTCGGGTAAGGGGTGGATTGCCTTAGCTTTGACCACTTTTGCGACGTGGCGGCCAGCTCGGGTGCTTTTGGGAGCTTATTTGTTCGGCGGTTTTACGCTTTTACAGCTGCATTTGCAGGGGGCGGGGGTAGAAGTACCTAGTCAATTCCTCAGCATGATGCCTTACATTGCTACTATTGTGGTATTGGTTTTAATTTCTCGAAATTCGGCTTTTATTCGGGTGAATATGCCGGCATCGTTGGGGAAACCCTTTACACCCTAAATTTCAAGTTAATTTGGCTTATTTCTTGCATAGTTTATTTTCTCAACCTCTCTATTTAAAAAGGACTCTTTGACATGACAGATTTTCAAAAACGCGCACTTTTAAAAGTTGCCGCTATCAGTACGATTGCAGCAGCAGCCTTGGTCGGTTGTGGCAAAAAAGAAGAAGCCAAACCTGCCGCTGCAGCTCCCGCAGCACCTGCTGCTGCACCAGCACCAGTCAAGCCAGCACCGCTAAAAGTCGCATTCGCCTACGTTGGCCCTGTGGGCGACGGTGGTTGGACGTTTGCACATGACAATGCGCGTAAAGCGGTTGAAAAAGAGTTTGGCGACAAAATTGTCACCAGCTTCGTCGAAAAAGTACCTGAATCAGCCGACGCAGAGCGCGTTTTCCGTGACCTAGTCGGCCAAGGCAACAAGCTGATTTTCGGCACCACCTTCGGCTACATGGAGCCTATGCTCAAAGTCGCTGCTGACACCAAAGGCGTTAGCTTCGAACACGCCACTGGCTACAAACAAGCTGACAACATGCGCACTTATGACAGCCGTACCTACGAAGGCGCATACATGGCGGGCGTGATTGCGGGCAAGATGACCAAAACCAACACGCTTGGCGTCGTCGGCTCTATACCAATTCCTGAAGTGATTCGCAATATCAACAGCTTCACCATGGGCGCACAATCGGTTAATCCAAAAATAAAAACCCGCGTGGTTTGGGTCAACGAATGGTTCAATCCAGGTAAAGAAACCGAAGCGGCAACGACTTTGATCAACGGCGGTGCTGACGTGTTGATGCAAAACACCGACTCATCTGCTGTGTTGCAAACTGCTGAAAAACTCGGTAAACGCGCCTTCGGTTGGGATTCAGATATGACCGCCTATGGCCCGAAAGCCCATTTGGGTTCAGCCATCATCAACTGGGCACCGTACTACATCAAAGCCACTGGCGAAGCCTTGGCCGGCACATGGAAAGGCGGAAGCGCTGCTTGGTGGGGTGTGAAAGAGGGCGCGATCGACATGGTTAATGTGGCGGCTGATGTGCCAGCAGACACCAAAGCCAAGGTTGACGAAATTAAAGCTGGCCTGAAAGCTGGCACATTCGCCATCTGGAAAGGTCCAATCGTGGGTAACGACGGCAAAGAAATGCTGGCTAAAGACGCTGTGGCGGACGACAAATTCATGGGCGGCATTAACTTCTACGTCAAGGGCGTAGAGGGTAAGGTTCCAGGCGATAAGAAATAATATGAATCACGAAGCCTCGGTTTCGTAGTGTTCAAAAAGGCTGCTCCTGAGCGGCCTTTTTTATTGCAAAATAGCGTCATGTATCAAGTAAAAAACATCCCTAATGACCGTCTGCCCGATTTGCTCCGCGCTATGCCCAAAGCCGAGCTGCACATCCACATCGAAGGTTCGCTAGAGCCAGAGATGATCTTCAGCCTCGCCAAGCGCAACGGCCTGACTTTGCCCTACGCCAGCGTCGATGAACTTCGCCGTGCCTATGCGTTTACCAATTTGCAGAGTTTTTTGGATATTTACTACGCTGGCGCAAGTGTATTGCTAAAAGAACAAGATTTTTACGACCTAGCCGCCGCATATATTGCCAAGTGCGCTATAGATAATGTAGCGCATACAGAGATTTTTTTCGACCCCCAAACCCATACGGCCCGTGGTGTGAGCATGGACGCTGTCATCAACGGCTTGCACCGTGCCTGCGTCGATGCGCAAACCAAGCGCGGTATCAGCGCCAGCTTGATCATGTGCTTTCTGCGCCATTTGAGCGAAGAAGCCGCCTTTGAGACGCTAGAAGCCGCCATGCCATTCCGAGATAAATTCATCGGCATCGGCCTGGATTCTGGTGAAGTGGGCAACCCGCCCGAGAAGTTTGCCAAGGTGTTTGCGAAGTGTCGTGAACTTGGCTTGCGTCTCGTCGCCCACGCAGGTGAAGAAGGACCGCCAGCGTATGTGTGGACTGCGCTTGACCTACTCAAAGTCGAACGTATCGACCACGGCGTGCAGTCTAGCAAAGACGCTTTACTGATGGCACGGCTGAAAAAAGACCAGATTCCGCTCACCGTTTGCCCGCTGTCTAACTTAAAACTCTGTGTTTTCAATGACTTACGTGAGCATAACTTGCCACAATTGCTAGATGCAGGGTTGGCAGCGATGGTTAATTCCGACGACCCCAGCTACTTTGGCGGCTACATGAATGACAATTTTGTGCAAACCTTCGCCGCCACCGGCATGACCGCGCAAGACGCCTACCAATTGGCACATAACAGTTTTACCGCAAGTTTTCTTGACGAATCGGCCAAACGCCGCCATATTGACGGGTTGAACGAGGTTTTTGAGAAATTCTAAATCTAGGTCATTACAGCGTCATTTTTTGTGAACTCTGTTTTCCACAAACATTCAACTTGAAGACTGGATGCCATGAAAGCTTACCGCGCTCGTATTCTCAGTTTTGACCCGCATGCTGCGCCTTCCGAATCAGCGCGGCTCGATGACGACGGTTTGCTCGTCATTGGCCCCAACGCACAGGGCAGGCAAGTTGTGCAAATGGTGGGCGACTATGCCTTGCTGATTGATGGTTTCAAAGCGCAACATCCGCAGCTTGCGATTGAGCATCTCAAAGACCGTATTATTGCGCCAGGTTTTGTCGATACCCATGTGCATTACCCGCAAACCGATGTGATTGGCTCGCCCGCAGATGGTTTGCTGCCGTGGTTAGAGAGTTATACCTTCCCAGAAGAAAAAAAGTATGCAGATGTCGAATTTGCTGCCCAATCTGCTACTTACTTTATAGCTGAATTGTTGCGTAATGGTGTGACTACTGCACTCACCTTTGCCACGTCGCACGTTGCATCGGTGGATGCCTTGTTCAAAGAAGCGCAGAAAAACAGCATTCGCCTCATCACTGGTAAATGTCTGCAAGACCGTAATTGCCCAGACGGCGTGCGCGATGAAACCGAGCAAAGCTTGATCGACACCGAGTTGCTCATGCACAAATGGCACGACGTCGGCCGCTTGGGCTACGCCTTCACCCCGCGCTTTGCGCCCAGTTGCAGCGATGCGCAGCTACGCGGCTTGGGAGATTTGGCAGCGAAATACCCGGATGTCTGGATTCAATCCCACGTTGCTGAAAATGTTGAAGAAAACACCTGGGCCTTGTCCTTGTTCCCAAAATCGCGCTCGTATTTGAGCATTTATGACGACTTTGGCCTGCTGCGTAAACGCTCTGTCTATGCGCACTGCATCCATTTGGACACGCAAGATCGCGATTTGATGCACGCCATGGGCGCGGCGGCAGCTGTATGCCCAACCAGCAATTTGTTTTTGGGCAGTGGCTATTTCGACTACCGCGCGGCGGACGAAGCCGGCATGGCCTACGCACTGGCCAGCGATGTGGGCGGCGGCACCAGCTTCAGCCCCTTCCACACCATGCTGGCCGCCTATTACGTAGGCCGCGCCACCGTCAAAACCGCGCTGTTCCAAGGCGGCCAACCCAAGCTGGGCATGAGCCTGTCGCCACAAAACCTCTGGTGGCAGCACACCGCAGGTGCAGCCAAGGCCTTAGATTTAGAAGGTGTCATCGGTAACCTAGCAGTAGGCTGCGAAGCAGATTTCATCATCCTAAACCCCCAAGCCACCCCGTTACTTGAGCGCCGCACCGCCCGTTCTGAGAGCCTAGACGAGCTACTCTTCGCGATGATCGTGCTTGGAGATGACCGATTGATTGAGAAAACGGTGATTTCAGAGCAGCAATCGTAAAATCGCTGGCATTTGTCTATTTTAAAGATAAATATGGTTGTAGCCGGTGTATTTGTTGCCTAAGCAGCTATTAAAATTATAGTGATTTTAGTTGTTGAATTCTGCGATTTACATGAAGAATGTCTTGCTGACTGGTTGTTCGAGATTTCAGTTCATGAAATTAATCGGTTAATATCTTCAGCATTAAATCAGTTTCATTAAATGGGAGCTACAAATGGATTCTTTGAAAAATCGTAACCTACAGCTTTTAGCGATTGCTTTGTTTTGTATTTCAGCAACTGCGATAGCTCTAGACGTCTTTTATTCACCGGCTGGTCTGAATTTATTGGGTATCGCACGCATCGCATGGCCGGTAAGTGTTTTGTTCCTCTTAGTGGCAGAGTATCCACGCTTCAAAATGACTGCTGCCAGAATTCCACTTTTATCTATTGGCTTCGCTTTGGTCATCCTGGCTGCATATATTTGGATATCTCATACTTTCTTTAAATGAGTATAAATTATGTCTCTAGCCGGCGTATTTATTACCTAAGATGCTATTAAAAGAATAGTAAATTAAGGGCTTCTCAATGATAATTGCTCGTAAAACTACTGCCTCAGATGCAGAAAAAATCAGTGAATTGATCTATTCTGTAATGCATCTATTTCTCGCAGAACAAGATGGCAAAGGGGCTGAGCATTTTTTGCAAATGATCACACCCGCTGGGATAACTTCGTTTATGGCGCAGCCGAATATTAACTATTTGCTTGGTGAAGATGGTGGCGTTTTTTGTGGCGTGGTTGCTGTACGTAATTACAGTCATTTGCAACATCTGTATATCGTGCCTGCATTTCAAGGTCGTGGCGTGGGAAGATATTTGTGGGAAACAGCACGTGACCAAGCCGTTATCGCAGGGAATGATGGGCATTTCACGGTGAATGCGAGTTTGAACGCTATTCCTTTTTATGAGCGAATGGCTTTTGAATCAGTGGGTGATGTCTCGCTGGCTGGTGGATTGAGGTTTCAGCCGATGAAATTAAGTATGCATGCTTAAATGGCATATTATTCGCTTCTAGCCGCGTATTTATTACCTAATTTGCTATTAAATATATAGCACAAATCGCAACCTAAAATCCCCGCCACAATACGGCACAATATCGACTTAATCCCTTAGTTCTGATATTTTTTACTGGAGTTTCCCTTGTCCATCCTAGCTGACCACCAAATCCGCGAACTCGCACAGAAGCACGGCATGATTGAGCCGTTTGAGCCGGGGCAGGTGCGGGAGAAGGATGGGAGGAAGATCATCAGTTACGGCACCAGCAGCTATGGCTACGACATCCGCTGCGCGCCCGAGTTCAAGGTGTTTACCAACATCCACAGCACGGTGGTTGACCCGAAGAACTTCGACGAAAAGAGCTTTGTGGATTTTGAGGGCGACAGCTGCATCATCCCGCCCAACAGCTTTGCACTGGCGCGCACGATGGAGTATTTCCGCATTCCGCGCAACTTGCTCACCATTTGCTTGGGTAAAAGCACTTATGCACGTTGCGGCATCATCGTCAACGTGACGCCTTTTGAGCCAGAGTGGGAGGGCTACGTGACGCTGGAATTCAGCAACACCACGCCGCTGCCGGCCAAAATCTATGCGGGCGAGGGCTGCGCGCAGGTCTTGTTTTTCAAAGCAGACGAAATTTGTACGACCAGCTACAAAGACCGAGGGGGTAAATACCAAGGTCAAACGGGTGTAACGTTGCCCAGAGCTTAAATCACCAAAATCTAAGAATCTCTAAGATAATCTAATTTACTGCACTTTAGCTGCAACACTTTTGAATTCAGGAGCGTACTATGAAATGGGAAGGCAACCGGGAATCTGACAACGTCGAAGACCGCCGAAGCGGCGGCGGCGGGGGTGGTTTTGGCGGGAAAATTGGCATAGGTACGATTGTCATTGCCTTAGCAGCTTGGGGGTTGTTTGGGATTAATCCTTTGACAACGCTCGATGTTTTAAGTGGCGGCAATGCGCCTACGGCCCAAGTGCAGGGGCCAGCGACCAAGCCTCCAGCCAACGACCAGCAGGCCAAGTTTGTTTCCGTCGTACTGGCGGATACCGAAGACGTCTGGAAAGATGTGTTCACCAAAGGCGGCGCAACTTACAGCGCACCTAAACTGGTACTTTTCCGTGGCTCTACGCCTACACCGTGCGGTGCTGGCCAAGCGGCAATGGGGCCGTTTTACTGCCCGGGCGATCAAAAGGTTTATATCGATTTGAGCTTTTTTGACACGCTGAAACGCCAGCTTGGCGCGGGTGGCGATTTTGCGCAGGCCTATGTCGTAGCCCATGAAGTGGGCCACCATGTTCAAAACTTGTTGGGTGTGAATGACAAAGTGGAGCAAGCGCGCCGCCGTTTGAGCGAGAAAGAAAACAACGCCTTGTCAGTCCGTGTTGAATTGCAAGCCGATTGTTACGCGGGTTTGTGGGCTAAAAAAGCCAACGAAACACGCCAAATCTTGCAAGCTGGCGACGTGGAAGAAGCCATGAATGCGGCTGCCAAAATTGGTGACGATGCTTTGCAACGTGCTTCAACTGGCAATGTGCGACCAGACAGCTTCACCCACGGCACCAGCGCGCAGCGCGCCAAGTGGTTCAATATTGGTTTGACGACAGGTAGTGTGAAGAGCTGCGACACGTTTAGCCAGCGCGATTTGTAAGTCAATCGCTAATTAGAAATACTGAGGGTAATAACTGGATAAACGTCCAGTTATTACCCTTTTTCGCTTGTTGGTCAGCAAAATGCGACAATAGAGGGCTAAATGACCTCATCTTTTTCACAACTATCGCTGGCCCCGTCGCTGGCACGCGCCGTAGCCGACATGGGCTACGAAACCATGACACCCATCCAAGAGCAGGCGATTCCTGTTGTGTTGGAAGGCCGAGACGTGATGGGCGCTGCCCAAACCGGTACTGGCAAAACGGCGGCTTTCTCATTGCCTTTGATTCAACGGATGTTGAAACATGAGAACGTATCGACTTCTCCCGCCCGCCACCCTGTACGTGCCTTGGTGCTGTTGCCGACCCGTGAGCTAGCCGATCAAGTCGCCCAACAAGTTAAAGCTTACGCTAAGTACACAAGCATCCGCAGCGCGGTGGTGTTTGGTGGTATGGACATGAAGCCGCAAACGATGGAGCTGAAAGCTGGCGTCGAGATTTTGGTCGCCACCCCTGGTCGCCTGCTGGACCACATTGAAGCCAAAAACTGCGTGTTGAACCAAGTCGAATACGTGGTGCTGGACGAAGCCGACCGCATGTTGGACATCGGCTTTTTGCCCGATTTAGAGCGGATTTTGAGCTACTTGCCTAAGCAGCGTACGACGCTGTTGTTTTCGGCCACGTTTTCGCCTGAAATCAAGCGTTTGTCCAGCAGCTACTTGCAAAATCCAGTCACCATCGAGGTGGCAAGGCCGAACCAAACGGCGTCCACGGTGACGCAGCATTTTTACAGCGTACCGGGTGATGACAAGCGTCACGCATTGCATGCTTTGCTGAAGCAAAACAACATCAAGCAAGCTTTCGTGTTTGTGAACAGCAAGCTGGGTTGTGCCCGTTTGGCGCGTTCGCTTGAAAACGAAGGATTGAAGGCCACAGCGCTGCATGGCGATAAGAGCCAAGACGAGCGCTTGAAAGCTTTGGAGGCGTTCAAGAGCGGCGCGGTTGATTTGTTAATTGCCACCGACGTGGCAGCTCGCGGCTTGGACATCAAAGACGTGCCCGCGGTGTTTAATTTCGACTTACCGTTCAATGCCGAAGATTACGTGCATCGCATTGGCCGAACAGGCCGCGCTGGTGCGTCAGGTATCGCTATCAGCTTTGTAGCGCCTAGTGATGGTCGTTTGGTGGCTGATTTAGAGAAACTACTCAAAACCAAAATCGAACTTGAAGGCATTGAGTACCCAGAAGACTTACCAGATATTCGCAAACAAGGCCGCATCAACGATGGCCGCCGTATGTATGCAAGTGCTGATGGCGATGGCGAAGGTAGCAGCCGATCTAATCGCAGCGGCGACCGAGATCGCAGCGCCAAAGAGTATCCGCAAGGTGAGCGCTATGCGTTCAAAGGTCCTAAGCCTAAAGCGCATGACCCGTTTTTTGACAAACCTTACGAGTCAGCGCCAGTTGCCGCTGTCACAGATGGTGCTGCCGCTACAGCACCTGCTTGGGAAGCAGCAGCCAAGGCTAGCCCAGTGCGTGCGGGTAAATCAGCTAACATTCGCTCGAAAAAACGCGTCGCTGCCTTGTTTAAAGCAGTTGTTGAACCCATTACTGATGTGGCAGCAGTGCCATTGCAAGAAGTCGCTGAAATTAACTAGCTTAGCTTGATTTAAAGCCTAGGTTGCTGCGCTTGCTCGCAGTCAATTTTAATTAGCTCATGGTTCAATTTGTTGTTCATAGAGCCTGATTCATCCAGCCTCAAGGCATTCAGGCAGCCGCCCCAGACGCAGCCGCCGTCTAGCGCAAGTACGTCAGATCGGTTAAGCCACCCCAGTGTTGACCAATGCCCAAAAGCCACGATAATGTCTTTGGTAGCGCGATTTGGCGCATCAAACCATGGCACATAGCCAGCCGGAGCTGCCGCTGCGCTGTCTTTGGTAGCAAACTCCATTTGACCATCTTCCGTGCAAAACCGCAATCGGGTGAGGGCGTTGATGATGATGCGATAGCGCGTCATGCCCCTCAAATCGTCTCCCCAAGCCGCGGGTTCGTCACCATACATGTCACGTAAAAATTGTCCTAATTCGGTGTGTGATGCGTTGCGCAAAATAGTTTCTATTTCGTTAGCATATGCTATTGTATTTATAGCATTCCAGTCAGGCAATACACCGGCATGAACCATCAATATCTCATTATTTTGTAAATTAGTTGGCGTTAAATTTTTAATTTTATACAGTATTGCCATGTTTTGATGCTTTAGCCAATGCATCAAAGCTGGCAGCTTAGGCGATTGCAAAATCTCAGCTAATGTATCTTTGCGATGCGGTTGCCTTACACCGTGGGCAATGGCTAATAAGTTAAGGTCGTGGTTGCCAAGCAAGCAACGAACAGCGTCGCCATAACGCATCAAGCGTTCCAAAACCGCCAACGATTCTGGTCCACGATTCACCAAATCACCCAAAATGAACAAAACATCTCGGCTGGGTGAAAAATCTATTTTGGCAAGCAAACGCCGAAATGCGCTGTCGCAGCCTTGCAGGTCGCCAATCAAATAGTTTGCCATGCGGTTATTATGTGCGCTGTGAGATCAATTGCCAGTTTGAATTTTTGAAAGCCACATGGACTTATTCCTGATTTTAGTGTTGACACTGTTCAACGCCGTATTCGCGATGTCAGAAATGGCGCTGACTGCGAGCAAAAAAGCACGTTTGGCTGCTCTAGCAGAAGCGGGTGACAAAGGCGCAGAAAAAGCGCTGGCGTTGATGGATCAACCCACACATTTTTTATCCACCGTGCAAGTGGGCATCACCTCTATCGGCATGCTGAACGGCATTGTGGGCGAAGCAGCTTTTTCTGAAGGTGTTTCACTATTTCTGCAAAGCTTTGGCACAACGCCAAAAATTGCGAGTATTGCTGCGACGACGATCGTTGTCGTCGTTATCACGTTTATCACTTTGATATTCGGCGAACTCGTCCCTAAACGTATCGGTCAATTGCACCCTGAAGCCGTAGCAAGGCTTATTTCTAGACCGATGAGCGCTATTGCAACGATAGCAGCACCGTTTGTGAAACTACTGGCCGCTTGCACGCAAGGTATTCTCAAATTACTTAATTTTGATGTGCATGCCGTTCGCAGCGTAACGGAAGAAGAAATCACCGCCAGTTTGGAAGAAGGCGTTGATGCGGGTTTGATCGAAGAGCATGAACATCAAATGGTGCGTAACGTGTTTCACTTAGATGATAGACCACTCACCTCTTTGATGATTCCGCGTATGGACATTGTGTGGCTAGGTGCGCAACTTACTGTTGCAGAAGCTTTGCAAGAAATTGGCGAACATACGCGGCAGGCTAGCAAGTCAAGCCATTCTTGGTATCCTGTGTGTCGTGGCGGTTTAGACCATGTTGTTGGCGTCATCAGCGTAGCATTTTTATTGGCAAACAGCGATGCAAATAAAGAACAAGGTAAAACCATCGAATCTATGGTGTTTCCCACATCGTTCGTGCCAGAAACGTTGACTGGCATGGAAGTTTTAGAGCAATTTCGCAAGCGCTCAGAGCGTATCGTGATGGTGGTGGATGAATACGGCGAAGTACAAGGCTTGATGACACCCCGTGACATGCTGGAAGCCATCACTGGCGAGCTGCGACCGAATGCGCAGGTTGATGCTTGGGCGACGCGACGTGAGGATGGTACGTGGTTGCTGGATGGCCTGATGCCCTTAGCGGAGTTGCGCGCAAGGCTTGATATCAAACAACTCCCTGAAGAAGACAAAGGCCGCTATAACACCGTGGGTGGTTTACTGATGTCGGTGTCGGGCCGATTACCTGTTATCGGTGAACGCATTGCCTGCGAAGGCTGGGAGTTTGAAGTTCTGGCGCTAGAAGGCCGCAGGATTGACAAGCTGCGAGCTAGGCAGACAGCGGAAAGTTAATTGGAAAGCTAAACCAACAAGTAAGCCGTGACTTTGACTTAGGCACTTTTCATGGCAGCCGCAGCAATGTCCAGTGATCGTAATCGCAGCATCGGGTCAAAAACGTCGCAGACCAGCATGAATTCATCTGCTTGCGTTGCTTCAGCCATCTTTGTTAAACCCGCCTTCACCGTCTCAGGGCCACCTACGACAGCGCAAGCCAAGAAGTCAACAATAGCGGCACGTTCTTGCGGATGGCGTTGCTCCATGTAGTTTTCAATCGGTGGCAGCAACCTTCGGCGGTCGCCCGTCAAAATTCCTAAAACGCGCTGGTACGTACTGCTGGCAAGAAAATGCGCTTCTTCGTCTGTTGGTGCTGCAATCAATGGCAGCCCAACAGCGACGTGCGGTTTAGCCAGTGATTCTGAGGGTCGAAAATTTGAGCGATACACATCCAGCGCTTGTAACAGCAAACGCGGCGCAAAGTGCGAAGCAAACGCGTAAGGCAAACCACGCTCAGCCGCTAACTTGGCAGAAAATAAGCTAGAGCCTAATAGCCAAATTGGCACATTTGTACCTGCACCTGGCATCGCAATCAGGCGCTGGCCGGGTTGCGGGTTGGCTAGCAAATGCTGTAGTTCTGCCACATCACGCGGGAAATCGCTTTCAGCTTCGATGCGGTCACGCCGCAGCGCACGCATGGTCATTTGGTCTGTGCCTGGCGCACGTCCTAAACCAAGGTCGATACGGTTCGGATACAACTCCGCCAAAGTGCCAAACGCTTCTGCAACCACCAGCGGCGCATGGTTGGGCAGCATGATGCCGCCTGAGCCGACGCGAATCTTTGTTGTTCCACCAGCCAAATGACCTACCAACACCGCAGTAGCTGAGCTGGCAATGCCCGTCATATTATGATGCTCCGCCACCCAATAGCGCTGGAAACCTAGCGATTCTGCATGTTGTGCAGTACGAAGCGCAATTTTCAAGGCGTCAGCCACTGTGCCACCTTCGCGGACAGCGACCAAGTCGAGCATGGATAGGGCGATGTCGTGCAGTTGTTTCATGGCAATTCCGTTGCGGTTGAAAGAGTCAACCTAGTCTGCTAAGGCACGCGAAATAACTTCACGTGTATCGTTGCTCAAATCTTTCTTAGCTGCAACGCGAGCAATAGCTGCCTGCGCTGCGCTGCGGTAAGGCTCGGCCAATTTTCTCCATCGATCTAAAGCGCGTGCTAAGCGGGCGGCGACTTGGGGGTTGAAGCTGTCTAGCGCCATCACACAGTCGCTCCAAAACACGTAACCAGCTGCATCTGCGCGGTGGAAAGCGCCGGGGTTGGCACTGCAGTAGCTGAAAATGACGCTGCGGGCGCGATTGGGATTTTTCAAGTTGAAATCGGGCGAAGTCATCAACTTTTTGACGATAGGCAAGATATTGCCATCTGCATCGGGTGCGGCTGATTGCAGTGCAAACCATTTATCCAGCACCAAAGGCTCGCCTTTGAACATGGTATTGAATTGAGTCAATGCAGGAGCCGCCAAAGCACTGTCAGTGCTGACCAATGCGCTAAGTGAATTGAATCTATCCGTCATATTGCCAGCGTCTTTGAAGCACTGCAAAGCTTTACCTGGCCAAATTGAATTGTCAGAGGCTTTAGCCGCTAAACACAGATTCGCAAGCGCCATGCCAGCCAAAGCGCGGCGGCCGCTGGAGTAAGCGTCTGGCGTGTACGCGCCATTGTTTTGATGCGTTTCAAACGCCGATTCCCAGTCAGCTTGCAGGGCTGTTGCGATATGTGAACGCAGATCTTGGCGAACAGCGTGGATGCGCTGTGGGTCAACCACGTCTAGCTGCTCAGCGATGTAGCTTTCGGACGGTAGTGTCAGTACGAGCTCTTTGAAAGCTGCGTCCAAAGCCGGGTCACGCAAGATCTTTCGCATGGCTTCAATATAGCTTTTTAGGGTAGCATTTTCGATGCTAGCCGTCGTATTTGTTGCCTCAGTTGCTATTGAATTTATAGCAATTAAATCTATTGCAATCTTTAAACCTAAACGTTGCCCAGCTTCCCAGCGGCTGAACGGGTCAGTGTCATGCGCTAAGAGTGTCAATAACTCTGCTTCGGTATAGGCATAGTCCAAAATAATCGGTGCGCTGAAACCACGCAGCAGCGATGGTACGGGTTGCGCATCGACATTGATGAAGCTAACTGTTTGACTGTTTTGCGTCAAAACTATCGTTCGGCTACCAACCGATGCAGAAACTTCGTCACGGAGTTGCAAAGGCAATTCAGCACCATCGCTGCTCAGTAAACCCAATGTGAGTGGAATCACAAACGGCTCATTGCCTGCTTTCAAATGTTGTTCGAATGTCAACGAGTAAGTCAGAGCAGCCGCGTCATACACGCCGCTGGTTTGCACGCGTGGCGTACCAGACTGGCTGTACCAGCGCTTGAATTGCAGTAAATGACGATCAAGCTCAGAGTTAGGGTTAGCCGATGCAATCGCCAAAGCAAAGTCATCACACGTTACCGCTTGACCGTCAAAGCGTTCAAAATAACGAGTCATGCCTTTAGCAAAACCTGCTTGCCCATTTGGAGAATCAGGTGTGCTGACCAAAGTTTGCATCATACGCACCACTTCCGCACCTTTTTCGTAAATGGTGGCGGTGTAAAAGTTGCTGATTTCGACATATTGGTCAGGCCGCACCGGGTGAGCCATCGGGCCCGCGTCTTCTACAAACTGCGCAGCACGCAAACCGCGCACATCTTCGATGCGTTTCACGGCACGAGCTGACGCAATACCGGCCATATCCTGTGAGAACTCTTGGTCGCGGAAAACGGTCAAACCCTCTTTGAGTGAGAGCTGAAACCAGTCGCGGCAGGTGATGCGGTTACCCGTCCAGTTGTGGAAATACTCGTGTCCGACAACTGATTCAATATTGGCAAAATCCACATCCGTCGCCGTGGCTTGACTCGCCAGTACGTACTTGGTGTTGAAGATATTGAGCCCTTTGTTTTCCATCGCGCCCATGTTGAAGTCACTGGTCGCTACGATCATGAAGCGTTCTAAGTCTAGGCTGAGACCAAACCGCGCTTCGTCCCACACCACGCTGGCCATGAGCGAATTCATCGCATGCTCGGTTTTCTCCAAATCGCCAGGGCGCACGTAGACTTGCAGTAAATGCTGTTTGCCCGCGCGTGAGGTGATACTTTGCTCGCGGCAAACCAGTTGACCAGCTACCAAGGCAAACAAGTAAGCTGGTTTTTTGTGCGGATCAACCCATTTTGCGAAGTGGCGGTTTTCATTACCAGCGCCCTCTAAACTGCCTTGCTCAACCAAATTGCCGTTTGAAAGTAGGACAGGGTAGGCTTTTTTGTCAGCACGCAGCGTCACCGTGAAACTCGCCATCACATCTGGGCGGTCTAAATAATAGGTGATGCTTCTAAAACCTTCTGCTTCGCACTGCGTGAAAAAAGATTCATTGCTGACGTACAAACCCATCAATTTGGTGTTTTTAGCGGGCGTGCAAGTGGTAAATATTTCTAAGTCAAACTCTTCTGGCAGGTTCTCCAGCACCAAACGGCTGCCTTCCATCTTGAAGCTGCAACCTTGGCCATTGACCAAGACGCGCGATAAATTCAATTCATCGCCATCTAATTTCAGGGGTTGCACTTCCACATCGACATTCCGACGCATGTGCATTTTGTTTAGCACACGGGTTTTGGCTGGGTCAAGATCAAAGGTCAAATCGACCGTATCAATCCAATACGCTGGCGCTGTGTAATCCAAGCGGTTGAT
Organism: Polaromonas sp.; assembly: GCA_031422495.1. Taxonomy (GTDB): domain Bacteria; phylum Pseudomonadota; class Gammaproteobacteria; order Burkholderiales; family Burkholderiaceae_C; genus Aalborgiella. Next base: position 33,186 of record JANPLX010000018.1, read on the forward strand.
AGCAACGGCTTGGCCAGCGCTTTCGTCGTTTTTATGCTGCAACATGCAGATTCTCCAAAAAGTTTGCATTCAATAATTCGTTGTAATTGGCGACTGTTGCAATCACGTGTGGTCCAGCTAATTCCGCTGCAGTGTGCCCTGTGCAAATCGCCACGGCGCGCATACCCGCACGGCGAGCCGCTTCAATGCCATGGGGTACATCTTCAAAGACAATGCAATGCTCAGCCAGCGTATTTATTCGTTTTGCTGCTTCTAAAAATATAGCAGGTGTAGGCTTTCCTGTCAATCCTTCATCACCACGCGCAATCGCATCAGGTGCTGGATTTAACTGTAAATGCTGCAATACAAACTCGACGTTATGGATATCACCCGCTGTACCCACGCCGATTTTTAAGCCTCGCGATCTGGCTTTGGTGGCAAATGCTTTGAAGCCAGCCACTTCGGTAAAGATAGGGCCGAAAATATCACGATAAAGCTGTTCTTTTTCATGCACCATCGCCCACGCAACAGCTTCTTCCATTTGCGGTTGTTCGAGCACTGCGCGCGCGCATTCCATACCGTTTTTACCTGAAGTGCGTAGCATCAGCTCTTCTAAGCTGATGTCAACACCATGTTTTTTAGCAAACTCAACCCAGCTGAACCAGTGATGCGGCATGGAGTCGACCATCGTGCCGTCCATGTCGAAAATTAAAGCAGCAACTTTGGTGTCTGTAGTTGGATGTGTCACAGCGTCTTTTTAGTGATGAAGAGAGATTTTTCTCTGAAAAGATCGTCAATCCAGCGAGGAAGGATGTCAGATAGAGGGTTTTGACTGGCTTACTGCGTCAAAATAGGGTGCCTAAACGTACATTTTGATAACATTTTACAGCAGTCACAACTTGAATACCCCTTCGGCGTGACCTTAGCTTAGGTCATAAGGCTTGCTTTATTGGGAAGCAGGTTCAAAGCCTCTTGACATTTTGATATCTCGAAACACCAATGGTTTGACCACGATGCGCTGGGTATCGGGCACCTGCGCGTAGGCTACGGCATCTTGGATGCGCTGGTGATGGGGTGATTTGTCGCAAACTGGGTCGGCGTTGGCAGCATCACCCGTGAGCATATAAGCCTGGCATCGGCAGCCGCCTAGGTCTTTTTCTTTTTCGGGGCAGGTGCGACAGGGCTCTTTCATCCAACTATCACCCCGAAAGTGGTTAAAACCTGGCGAATTGTTCCAGATGTCGTGAACGCTCATGTCACGCACATTAGGGAAATCGATAGCCTTGAGCATTTTTGCGGTGTGGCAGGGCAGCGCTGTTCCATCGGGGGTGATTGTCAAGAAAATATTGCCCCAGCCGTTGGTGCATTTTTTGGGTCGATTTTCGTAATAGTCGGGCACGACGAAGAAGATTTTCAGCTTGTCGCCCAGCTTTTCGCGGCAAGCGTTGGTGACGCGCTCGGCGCGTTCTAGTTGTTCGCGCGATGGCAACAATTGCTCACGGTTCAGCTCAGCCCACGAATAGTATTGCGTGTTGGCCAGCTCCAAATATTCAGCGCCAAGATCTACGGCCAAGTCAATGATCTGCTCGATGTAGTCAATGTTCAGCCGGTGCACCACGCAGTTCAGCACCATGGGCCAGCCGTTGGCCTTGATCATCTGAGCCGTACGACGTTTCAAGTCAAAGGTTTTAGTGTGCGATAAAAAGTCGTTCAACTCTTTGGTGGAATCTTGAAACGAGAGTTGGATGTGATCTAGTCCTGCTGCTTTGAGTGCAGCGGCCCGAGCTTCGGTCAAACCCACGCCAGAGGTGAGAAGGTTGGTGTAAAAACCCAGTTGGTGCGCTTCGGCTACCAGCACTTCCAGGTCGTCGCGCAGCATCGGCTCACCCCCCGAGAAGCCGCACTGCACACTGCCTGCAGCGCGCGCCTGGCGCAGAACGCGCATCCAATCGTCGGTGGACAGCTCGGCTTCTGCCCCCGTTTTGGCAAAGTTGACGGGGTTGTAGCAAAACACGCAGTGCAAGGGACAGCGGTAGGTGAGCTCGGCCAGTAGCCACAAGGGTGGGCCGGGCTGCGCTCTGGGCGTAGCGCTGGGCGAGGTTGCTAAAGCGGTGTTCATGGTTTCACCCATCCTTGACTTTGTGCTATTGCCAGAAAATCCAACACATCAGGCGCTAGGCCCGTGGCTTCAAACTGTTTTTCTAAATCATCTACCACTGTCTGCACGGTTTTGACACCGTCTAGGCGCTGCATGATTTCCCCCGCGCTACCGTTGAGCTTGACCATGCCTTCAGGGTACAGCAGCACCCAAGATTTTTGCACTTCTTCCCATTGCAGGCGGTAATGGCTGGCCATGCGCGGTTGGTTAGTTAGGCTGATGGCAGTGGTTTCAGTCATTTAGATACTCTCACTTTTGGACTTTAGGGCCTTTGATTTCCATCTCGCACTGGCTGAGCATGATGGCATCGGCCAGCGCCCACAGCACGTCCAGTTTGAACTGCAAAATCTCCAATGCCCGATCCTGTAAGACGCGGGTTTGGCTGAAGTAATCCAGTGTGAAATGCAGGCCGTGCTCGACATCGCGACGCGCTTGCGTCAGACGCTGCTTGAAGTAGCGCAGCCCATCGGCATTCACCCACGGGTACTGTGTGGGCCAAGTGTCGATGCGCTGCTGGTGAATATGCGGTGCAAACAACTCAGTTAAGCTGGATGCAACTGCCTCTTGCCAAGGCTGGCGACGTGCAAAATTCACATACGCATCCACCGCAAAACGTGCGGCAGGCACCACGTAGCGTAGTGATGTTACGTCGTCGCGCGATAGACCCACAGCTTCACCCAGACCCACCCAAGCCTCAATACCACCCGCGTCATTGATGCCACCTAAATTCAAACCGTCGTGATCCAGAATGCGCAAAATCCATTCGCGCCGAATCTCGCGGTCATTGCAGTTGGACAAAATAGCCGCGTCTTTCAGCGGGATCGAGATTTGATAATAAAAGCGGTTGGCCACCCAGCCCTGCAACTGCTCGCGCGACAGTTTGCCCTCTGCCATCATGATGTGGAAGGGGTGGTTGATGTGGTAGCTGGTGCTCTTGCCGCGCAGCTTGGTTTCAAATTCTTCTTTGCTCCACGGCGCTAAGGTGGTGTTGCTCATAAGTCGATCTCCATGCCGTCACACGCCACCTCGATACCGCGCTGAGTCAGCTCCTTGCGCTGTGGGCCATCTTCGTCCAGTATGGGGTTGGTGTTGTTAATGTGAATGAGTACTTTGCGCGTTCTGTCAGGCAATTTGTCGAGCCACTCCAGCATACCGCCCGAGCCTGTTTGCGGCATGTGGCCCATGGCGCGCGAGGTTTTTTTGGATGCGCCCAGAGTGATCATCTCATCTTCAGTCCACAGCGTGCCATCCACTAGCACGCAGTCTGCGGTCTGCATAGCGACCCACACATGCGGCTCCATCTGGCCCAGACCAGGGGCGTAGAAAATGCGCTTTCCGCTGGCGGTGTCGGTAATCGTCACGCCCACGTTGTCGCCGGGTTGTGGCTTGTCGCGGTGCGGCGAATAGGGTGGCGCGTTGCTGATGAGTGGTAAGGCATTGAAGTGCAGGCCAGGCACACCATCCATTGCAAAGCCATCTGTACCGAGCAGTACTTCATGCCAGTCAATACCGCAATAATGATCGAGCACCTTAAATAAGGGGTTGCCACTCATCAGGTCGTCCCGCACCAGTGGGTGGCACCACAACTCAAGCGGCTGGCGGTGCTCGCGCAACATGTACAGGCCGGTGGTGTGGTCAATCTGCGCATCCATTAAAAAAATAGATTTGATAGCAGTGTCGCGTAAGCTACGTGCGGGTTGCAAGGCTGGGAAGCTGCGAATTTGTTGAAGAATATCGGGAGAGGCGTTAAACAATACCCAGTTTGTGTTGTCAGCGCTGACGGTGATGGAGGACTGTGTGCGCGCGGTAACGCGCTTGCTGCCAGTGCGATACCCGTTGCAGTTAGGGCAATTACAATTCCACTGTGGAAAACCGCCGCCTGCTGCAGAACCTAGAACATGAATTTTCACACGGGCGCATTTCTCAGAATGTTACGATAAAAAATCTAAAACACCCGTCGGGATGACCCCGACGGGTGAGCTGCGATCAGCGATTGGCGATGTACATCGTTATTTCAAAGCCAAGACGCATATCGGTAGCTGTTGGTTTTTCCCATTTCATACGGTTACTCCTGAATGTTGACTCCGCAAAACGCGGTAGGTACTAACAGAACATCTGCTAGTACGATATGCAGTGTCAAGGTTTGTAGAATTTTCAGGATCGGTAATATATTGATTCGCATCTAGTGAATTTCATTAGTTTGGTCACTGTCGCGCCAGTTACAGTTTGTGTGCTCTAGATGCGGCTAGCATGGTGGTCTATGAATGAGACTACCTCTATGCACAAGCTGCACCCACACCAAGTGCCTTACGATACAGGCATGTTGGATGTGGGGGATGGACATAAGGTGTATTACGAGCAATGTGGACAACCTGAGGGCTTGCCGGTCGTTTTTTTTCACGGAGGACCAGGCAGTGGTTGTTCGCCACGGCATCGTCAGCTGTTTGATTTATCCAGCTATCGAGTTATTTTTTTTGACCAACGCGGCTGTGGTCACAGCCTACCCCGAGGTAGCGTTCATGCCAACACCAGTGACCATCTCATAGTCGATATTGAAAAACTGCGTGAACACCTAGGCCTTGAGCGCTGGTTGGTGGTGGGCGGTTCTTGGGGCGCAGGGTTGGCGTTGGCCTATGCTGCGGCGCACCCAATTGCATGTATGGGGTTGGTGCTGCGCGGTGTTTTTTTAGGGCGAACCTCGGATGTGAGCTGGTTTTTTCAGCAAGCGGGGCAGTTGTTGCCCGATGCCTGGGCTAAGCTGCTGCAGCTAGCACCTGCAGCAGCGCGAGCAGATGTGCTGCACTGGCTAAGCACTCTTGTGTGTAGTGACCAACCGCAAGAAGCACTGCAGGCTGCCCGCGCTTGGGAGGCCTGGGAGATGGCTGTGTCTCAGAGAAAATACGTATCAACTGTTACATCAACCCCCGCGTTGCTCGCAGATGACGAGGCACTGGCACTGGTGCACAAATACTGTGTGCAAAGCCATTATTTAATGCACGATTGCTTCTGGGGAGATGTGGGTTTGCTAGAGCGCGCTCAGACTTTGGCGGCAGTACCTACCGCGATCGTGCATGGCCGTTTAGACTGGATTTGTCTTTCGCAAGCCGCGTGGGATTTACATCAAAACTTACCAGGCAGCCGTTTGCAGTGGTTGGATGGCTGTGGCCACAGCCCGTTTGAGCCAGCGATGGTGAAGGCCATGGCCGATGCCATTGCACACTATGCACAGTATGGTCAGTTTTCAACATGGGGTGATGACTTTTCGAATATGGATAAACCATGAGCCTGCGACTTCAAATCAACTTGATCATCGCCACGTTGCTGGGGCTTTTTGCATCATTGCTGGTCGGACTACAGATCGACAACACCCGCCGAGGTGTTCACGAAGAGGTGCTGGGTGCCAATGTGGTCGCCAGCCAGCTACTCTCGCGAGTGAACCTTGTATACGGTTCGGGCGGTCTTGAGGGTATGACTGAATTTTTGACCCGTGTAGGCCGTGTACGAGCTAACGAGATAAGCTTGTACGATGAGCAAAACAAACTGCTATATCGCTCACCACCACCAACCTATAAGGTAGGACGTGAAGCACCGCAGTGGTACACCAACTTGGTGTCGTCGCCGCTAGCGCCCAAAGTAATTGCTCTACCTAGGGGGCGCATGGTACTGCAAGCCGACCCCTCGCGCGCTACCTTAGATGGTTGGGATGATTTGCGCCCGATGATATGGATTGTGCTGGCCGGCTTTGTACTGGCCAACCTATTGGTGTATGCACTGATTGGTCGGGTTCTCAAACCGCTAAGCTTGCTGGTGAACGGTTTGGGGAAGGTGGCGCATGGGGCGTACGACACGCGCTTGCCTGCTCTGTCTGGTCATGAGGGGCGCCAGATCAGCACCGCTTTTAACAGCATGGCTCAGTCCGTGCAAGACACTGCTGCAGCTCGTCAGGAAGCTCAAGCGGCAACACTGGCTTTAGCTGAAAATCGTGAACTGACGCAAATCATACAGACGCGCATCGAAGCGGAGCGGGGCTCCATAGCGCGTGAGCTTCACGATGAAATGGGACAGCAAGTAACTGCTATTAAAAGTATCGGCTTAGCTATTGCGCGTAAAGCTGAGGGACAAGACGACATGATTGCCCAGTCCGCACATCTGGTGATGAATTGCGCAGATAAAATTTACGAGGGCGTGCACAGGCTGATCTCCAAGCTGCGGCCGTTAGCATTAGATCGTTTTGGTTTAAAAGATGCTTTGCAAGATATGGTTGACGATTGGCGTTTGCTGCATGCTGAAGTTATTTTACATCTCACAACAAGCGGCGATCTTGAGGGGCTTGATGAAGAGGTAACTACCGCGGTTTATCGTATTGTGCAAGAAGCTGTCAACAACTCTTTACGACACGCGAATGCAAGTCGAATAGATGTGAAAGTACTTGCAACCATCGATTTTTTGCAGCTAGAAGTGCTTGATAATGGACATGGTGTTGCAGAGGACTTCCTTGTGCCTGGCCACTTCGGTGTGCTTGGCATCAAAGAGCGTGCATATGCACTTGAAGGAATTTTTGAGCTTGAAAATCTACAACCAACCGGTATTCGGGTTGCTGTCAAGTTGCCGATAACGAGAAAAAATAGTGAGTAAATCATTTTGAAAGTTATGCTGGTCGATGATCACGCCGTCGTGCGAATGGGCTTTAAGCTTCTGTTGCAGGCTAGCAGCGATATTAAGGTGGTGGCCGAGGCGGACAGTGGTGAAGCGGCTTGCCAAATGTATGAAAGCATTGCGCCAGATGTCGTGGTCATGGACATCGCTATGGCAGGCATTGGGGGTATTGAAGCGATCAAACGTTTGATCGCTAAAGATGCACGTGTCCGCATATTGGTACTGTCTGCGCATGAAGATACAAGCCATCCAAAACGAGCTTTGCAAGCTGGTGCATTAGGTTATCTGTCTAAACGAAGTGCGCCCGAAGTACTGATCGATGCCATACGTACCATTGCAAAAGGCCAACGTTACCTAGACGCGCATATTGCGCAACGCATCGCTGTTCAAGACATCACTGGCGACAAGACGCCGACTGATCAATTATCAGCACGCGAATTTGAGGTTTTCATACAACTCGCGCGGGGCCAGTCAGTGGCGCAAATCTCGACCACGTTGGCATTATCTGCATCGACGGTAGGCACCCACCTCTACAACGTCAAACAAAAGCTGGGCTTAACGAACCAAGCAGAAATTACCTTGTTAGCGGTCAAGCATGGCTTGATCGATGTTGAGCGTTAAATCTTCATCAAACGATTTGTCATCAGACGCCTTGCTTCAACGATGCCTCAATAAACAAATCCAAATCCCCATCCAACACCTTCTGCGTCGCAGATGTTTCCACATTCGTGCGCAAGTCTTTGATGCGGCTGTTGTCCAGCACGTAAGAGCGGATCTGGTGACCCCAGCCCACGTCAGTTTTGGTGTCTTCCAGCTTTTGTTGTTCTTCTAGTTGTTTGCGCATTTCCAAGTCATACAACTTAGAGCGCAGTCGCTTCCACGCCACCTCGCGGTTGCCGTGCTGGCTGCGTCCATCTTGGCATTGCACAACCGTATTGGTGGGAATGTGCGTTAAGCGTACCGCAGAGTCTGTTTTATTGATGTGTTGACCACCCGCACCACTGGCGCGGTAGGTGTCCACACGTACATCGGCAGGGTTGATATTGATTTCAATGGAGTCATCAATTTCTGGATAGACAAACACCGATGCAAAAGAGGTGTGCCGCCCGCCCGACGAGTCAAACGGCGACTTGCGCACCAAGCGGTGCACGCCGGTTTCGGTACGCAGCAGGCCAAAGGCGTATTCGCCTTCGATTTTGATGGTCGCGCCCTTGATACCCGCCGTGTCGCCAGGTGTTTCGTCTTCAATGGTGGTTGTAAAGCCTTTACGCTCTGCGTATTTGAGGTATTGGCGCAACAGGATGCTGGCCCAGTCGCAGGCTTCGGTGCCACCTGCACCAGATTGGATGTCCAAAAAGCAATTCAGCGGATCGGCTGGGTTGTTGAACATGCGGCGGAATTCCATCTGCGCAACTTGCGCCTCCAGCTTGCCAGCCTCGGTTTCGATGTGCTCCAAGCTGTCAAAATCGCCTTCCTCCTTGGCCATCTCGTACAACTCGGCATTGTCGGCCAGTTCGGTGTCCAGCGTTTGAATCGTCAACACCACACCGTCCAGCGCTTTTTTCTCACGCCCGAGTTCTTGGGCTTTTTTCGGGTCGTTCCAGACCGTCGGGTCTTCTAGTGATGCATTGACCGTGCGCAGACGCTCAGATTTAGCATCGTAGTCAAAGATACCCCCGTAAATCCAGCGTCCGTGCGGTCAAGTCGACCAAGTGGCTGCCAATGCTGTTGATTTGTTCTGCGTCCATGGGGGATTTTCCTTGCGTGTTCTAAAAATGCGGTTGAAGCTGCTGCTGAATATTTTCAGTGCTTAACCACCCATTTTCGCATGTTTGCAGCGCCGCAGTTCAGGGCGCCACCGTTTGCAAAAACATAGATGGCGTCACTATGTGAATATTCCGGTAAGGATGCAGCACCAGCAAATCTGAGTCACTTGAGACCAGTATGCGCGCATTTGCTGCTAGGGCTAAGTCCAAAAACTTATTGTCCTTAGGGTCGCGGCAATCTGTCACATGCTCGGTGATGGCAATAATTTCTGCCAATTCGCTGTATAGAACTAAAAAAGTCTCGCGTTCGTCCACGGTGCGATAGCGCGCTAGATAGTCTCGTGACAACACCTTGGTGAGCTCGGTCAGGGTCTCTGTGGAAACCGCTAATTTGAAATGTGTTCTGGCGCGCTCAAGCGCTTGTGCGGGTATTGAATTTGGTTTGAGCAGGGCGCTTATCAAGACACTGGTGTCGACAACAATGTACTTATCTGAGCTCATGCACCAACTTGGTAATGTCGTCGTCGCTTAACTGCTCTGCTGCCGCGTTCGTTGGCAGCGTTTTCATAAAATCGCCAAACCGCCGCTCAGCTCTCATGCTTTGCAACTGTTGGGCTTCTTCTAAGCTCATCATCACAATCACGGGCCTACCGTATTGGGTGATGGTGATGGGTTCGCGTTTAGCAAGGTCAAGCACAGCGCCAAAGCGCGTTTGAACGTCGCGTGATGTCAAGATTTGCATGATTTCTCCAAATGATGCCGATGATGTCTATTATAGCTATCATTGGTATATTGGTTTTTTTAAACAGCTTAACTTAACTTACAAACCCCTCAATCATCCCCGCCAATTCTTCAGGTTTGTCGTGGTGCATCATGTGCCCTGCGTCTTGCACGACTTTGACGGTGCAATTGGCGACGGTTTTGAGCCGCTCGTGAAACTCAGCCAATGTGTATTTGCCACCCCACCACAGACTGAGCGAATCGTCACTCGCTTCGACCACCAGCACAGGTGCGGAGATGCATTTGTAGAGTTCTAGGGCTTCGGCCACGCTCCATAAGTTGGCGTTGGTGATTTTGTGGGCGGGGTCGCCCAAAATCTCCCATTTGCCTGCCGCATTTTCTTCCGCCCAATGCCTTGCAAGCCAGCTCGCTTTGGCTTTGCCAGCCTCGTCTCGTGCCAAGCGCGGGTTGGTTTTCATCAAGCGGCGCGCCACGCCATCAGCTTTGTCGTACGCTGTCAAATCCATCTCGCCACGGTGCAGTTTTTTCAGCTCGTCCATCCACTTAGCGTAGCGGCCAGGGGCTTGGTCGGGGGTGAAGGCGGACATGCCGAAACCTTCTAAATTCACCAAACGGCGCACCCGCGCTGGCCGAGCGCCCGCGTACATCATGACGACATTGCCGCCCATGCTGTGGCCGATCAAATCAACCGGTTTGTCACCTGCATAATGGTCTAGCAAAAAGTCCAAATCGGCCATGTAATCGGGGAACCAGTAGTTGTCGACCTTGGCCCCCGTGGTTTTGCCATAGCCGCGCCAATCGGCGGCGATGATGAGCCGGTTCGCAAAAAACGCCTCTGACAGCGCATCGACCACGAATTGGTACGACGCTGCCACGTCCATCCAACCGTGCATCAAAACAAGCGGTGGAAGCGGTGAGGCAGAGTCGCCCCACACGAGAACGTGATAATTGAGGTTGCGAATTGGAATAAATTCGCTCCTTGGCTCTCTTTTTACCGTGTACATTGGATATTCCGAAATCTCTAAAGTCGTATTTTTGTGCATTGCAGCATCATAAAGAAATTAACTGGGCAGAAAATGAAATTAAGTCATCTAGACGACAAAGACCAATATGCCGATTTGCACGGCAACTTCCGCTGGCATGTGCCCGACAACTTCAACATCGCCGACGTTTGCTGCACCCGCTGGGCAAAAGAAACACCGAATGCGGTGGCGATTCGAGAGCATATTTCAGGACAATCGCTAGCAAAATCAAAAGCTTACACGTACTCAGAGCTACAGCAAGCGGCGAATCACCTGTCCGCCCAACTCGCTGATCTAGGCGTCAAGCGTGGCGACCGCGTCGCCATCGTCTTGCCGCAGCGCTTTGAGACGGCAGTCGCCTACATGGCGGTGTTGCAAATGGGGGCGATTGCCGTTCCTCTGTCCATGCTGTTCGGCCCAGATGCGCTGGAATACCGCTTGAACGACTCAGACGCCGTTGTCGCCATCGTGGACGAAGTTTCAGAGCCCAATTTGCGTCAAATTCAGTCAAATTGCCCTGACTTAAGGCATATTTTGGCTGTAGCCGGCGTATTTATTGCCTCTACAGCTATTAAAAGTATAGCAAAAAACAAGTTCCAAGTCATCACCAAAGCCGACGATGGCGCGATTTTGATCTACACCAGCGGCACCACTGGCCCGCCAAAGGGGGCGCTGATTCCGCACCGGGCATTGATTGGCAACTTGACGGGCTTTGTTTGCAGCCAAAACTGGTTTGGCTTCCCCTCCGTTCAATCTGAGCAAACCACATCCGTTCGCCCTGAGCCTGTCGAAGGGTTACGTAAGAAGGCTTCGACAAGCTCAGCCCGAACGGTGGTGTTCTGGAGCCCTGCCGACTGGGCGTGGACAGGTGGGCTGATGGATGCGCTCTTGCCAACACTCTACTTTGGCCGCGAAATCGTCGCGTTCAACGGCAGATTCAGCCCCGAAGCCACCTTCGAGTTGCTGCAAACCCAGCGCGTCACCCACACTTTCCTCTTCCCCACGGCACTCAAAGCCATGCTGAAAGCGGTTCCCGAGCCGAAAAAGCACTACAAATTTCGCCTGCAAGCCATCATGAGCGCGGGCGAGGCCGTGGGCGATGCGGTTTACGACTACTGCCAAAAGCAGCTTGGCGTCACCGTTAACGAAATGTTCGGTCAAACCGAAATCAACTACATCGTCGGCAATTGCGCCGTCAAATACCCTTCCAAAGCGAACAGCATGGGCAAACCGTACCCAGGCCATAACGTCGCCGTGATTGACGACGACGGCAACATCTGCCCCGACGGCGTACCGGGTGACGTGGCGGTGAATCGCTTTGACATCCATGGTCAGCCCGACCCGATTTTCTTCCTCGGCTACTGGAAAAACGAAGCAGCGACACGGGGTAAATTCACCGGCGATTGGTGTAGAACAGGCGACCTTGCTACGCGAGATGCCGATGGCTACCTCTGGTACCAAGGCCGCGCCGACGACGTTTTCAAAGCCGCCGGCTACCGCATCGGCCCCAGTGAAATCGAAAACTGCCTCGTTAAACACCCCGCCGTCGCCAATGCCGCCGTGGTGCCCAAACCAGACGCTGAGCGCGGCGCGGTGGTGAAGGCGTATGTGGTGTTGGCGGCAGGTTATGTTGAAAAATACAACATTAGCTATGCTATAAATTTAATAGCTGTTGAGGCAATAAATACGCCGGCTAGAGCCATAAATAGCCCTAAAAATGACCTTTTTTCAGAAAAAGCACTGATTTTAGAGCTGCAAGCCCACGTCAAAGCCCTGTTAGCGCCTTATGAATACCCGAAAGAGATCGAATTTATTGAGGCG
>JANPLX010000019.1:0-17359 GCA_031422495.1 Polaromonas sp.
GCGGCTTTGGAAGCCGAAAAAACACCGCCAGACCTGACGGTGCTGGTATCGCCCTACAGCAGCATGAGCAGCTTGACCGGTCAAATTTACCCTTATGTGCCGCAAGTGGTGCTGCGCTACCCGCTGCGCACCGACCAATTGTTGCCCGACATCAAAAGCCCGCTGCTGCTGATCCACGGCGACAGCGACACCTTCATCCCGGCCAGCCACATCAAAACCCTCAAAGCGCTGGTGCCGCAGGCGCGGCTCCTACTGGTCAAAGGCGCGGGGCACAACGATGTGCATAAGTTTGAGGCGTATTTACAAGACTTTGGTGGCGTGCTGGCGGGGTTGTAACACTAAGCAGATGTGTTAACAGGTTAGAAATATGCCTAAAAATAGCTGTAGCCGTCGTATTTATTACCTATATTGCTACAAAAATTATAGCAAAATTATGCTGAAACCCATGTACTAATTGGCTATAACCGTCTGCCAAATCACCCGCTCAGGCGCTGAAAAGCACAGAAAGCGTTTGTTCGTGGCGCGGCCAATGGCGCACAGGCTGAGTTTTTGAGCGAGAGCCAAGCCCATCTCTGTCATACCGCTGCGCGAGACGACGACGGGGATGCCCATTTGGGCGGATTTCATGACCATTTCACTGGTGAGCCGGCCTGTGGTGTAGAAGACTTTGTTAGCGCCTTGCACGCTGGCGGGGTCTTGCAGCCACATCCAACCGGCGATGGTGTCGATGGCGTTGTGACGGCCGACGTCTTCAACAAACATCATTTGCTCGGCAGTCTCAGACACTGTCGAAAACAGCGCACAACCGTGCACAGAGCCAGCTTGCTTGTAGACGCTGTCTTGCAGCCGAATAGAGTTGGTGATGGTTTCTAACTGGCTTTGGGTGACGGTGGTGTCGGGCAGGGTGACGCTGTCAAACGCGCCCAGCAAGTCGCCAAAGACGCTGCCTTGGCCGCAGCCGGTGGTGACGACGCGCTTTTCGGTGCGTTTTTCAATGTCGGTGATGCCGTGGCGGGTTTTGACGGCTGCTGCGCCGACTTCCCAGTCGACGGTGATGGATTCAATCTCTGATATCGAATCAACCAAGCGCTGGTTGCGCAAATAGCCTAAAACCAACCATTCAGGCTGTGCGCCTAAGGTCATCAGCGTGACAAGCTCGCGCTTGTCGACGTAAACCGTTAGTGCGCGTTCGGCGGGTATAAAAAGAGTGCGTTTCTGTCCGTGTTCGTCAACTGCTATCACCTCACGCACCAAGGGCGCGTGGGACTGGGTCAAGTAGGGAAGGGGCGCGTTCAGGATTTTTTAGCCGGCGCAGCCACCACAGCAGGTGCAGGTTGGGCAGCTGGCGCTACCGGTTTCGCTGCTGCTGCGGCTGTTGCCGGCGTTGCTGGTGCAGCTGCTACAGCTGGTGCTGCGGTTTCAGGCACAGGAAATACAAAAGCACCAGGGTCTGCGCAAGGTGGCGTTGCAGCTGCAGGCTTAGCATTTGCGGCTGTTTTACGGTAGTGCGCTGCAGATTTGTCTTGCCACTGGCAGAGCAAAAAACTTTCCTTTTTGCCAGACCAAGCTGTTTTAGCAGCAGTTTCTGCGGCTTTGAGCTTGGCTTCGTCGGTCAATACAGGCGCAGGGATTTTAGCGACAGCAACAGTTGCAAACAAAGCAACGAATGTGAGTGTGGTGAGTGCGAATAGTTTTTTCATCATCGATTCCTCAAGCTTGTACAGATTGGTTATGAGCCGCAATATTGGAAGCAACTGCTGTGCGATCACGCGGAATTTTGCCTGAGTTGACGTCATCGAGCCACAGTTCATGGTGATGTTTCGCCCAGTTCTCGTCCACGTAGCCCGTTTTCATACCTTGGTAAGTGCCTTCGGTGCCGATGGTGCCCAAGTAAATGTGGCCTATGAATACAACCATCATCAAAACCGTCGCGACAGCATGAACCATATGCGAGATTTGCATCATACTGCGGTCGTAACTTAGGCCGGGAATGAGTTTATCCATCACCAGTCCAGAGGCAACGACTGTTAATCCTAATACAAACGCACCACCCCAAAACATCACTTTTTCTCCGGCATTAAAGCGAGCAGCTTTGATATGGTCTTTAGAAAATAAACCACCACCCTTGAGCAACCAATTTAAATCGCCTTTGGCGGGCATGTTGTCACGTACGAACGTGAACATGACAACAATGAGTGATACCGCAAAAACGGGTCCAGCAAAATTGTGTGCGTTCTTCAAAATGTAAGCAAGGTATCCAAACAGCGCTTTGCCAAACACAGGCATCAAAAAGTACTGACCAAAAGCCATCACCAAGCCAGATATTGCCAAAATACTGAAAGCAATCGCGTTGGCCCAGTGTGCAGATCGCTCAAAGGGCGTGAACCGCTCGATTTTGCGTCCTGTTGGTGCGCCATCCAATTTGACCTCACCTTTGCGCCAGTAGTACAAAGCCAAGCCACCCAAAACGATCAGAACCAAAGCGCCGCCGTAGGGAATGATCAAGCCATTGCGAACTTGTCGCCATGCTTCACCCGCATTCGTCAAGCGCGAGCCCGGGTATTGCGTGAAAGGTTGAATCAAAATGCCTGCTTCTGGGGCAGTGTCTTTGGGGTAACTTGTGAAGCCTTCAGCACCTGCACCCACTTGACGCCACATCGGTGCATTGTTGCCAGGTTGCACTTTGCCACGCTCAGCATTGCTTTGCTTGGCGTAGCCAGGCTCAAGACTGGCTTCAGGCTTGATGTCCATGATGTTGGCACTTTGAATGCCGCCTTGTGTTGCAGCAGCAGGAGGTACCAAGTCAGGCGCAGCTACAGTAGCCGGAGTTGCTGGTGCAGCTACGGGCGCAGCAGCTTGAGCAAGGGCAGATCCGTTGATCGCCAAGGCAAGACCTAATGTCGAACCGAATTTTGCGAAAGTCGCAATGATTGACCGCAGCATAGATGAGCCCTGTTAGTTGACTTTGGAATACTCGTTTTGGGTATTTTGCATGCGAGCTTTGAGTTGCTGCTCCCAAGCCACTTTGTCTCCAGCTTTCCAGCCAGGAGCGGTGAAAGCAGCAACACCAGTGCCAGCATAAGGCGCAGCATCGTTCTTAGGCGTAGCAGACGTTTGTTGCTTGTCGCCACAGGCAACCAAAGCTGCCGTAGCTAAAACTATGAATACTATGTTTTTCATGATTTTGCTCCTGCAGCAGGTGGTTGGCCAGCTTGTTTAGAGCCGTAAGCCGTACCCCAGCCCCAAACTTCAGCGCCCTTGCCACGTTTAAGGACGCGGTTACGGAAGATGTCAGCAATCACGTCGCCGTCACCTGCTAAGAGTGCTTTGGTTGAGCATTGCTCGGCACATGCAGGTAATTTACCTTCAGCCAAGCGGTTACGACCATATTTCTCAAACTCTGCTTGGCTACCATTGGCTTCAGGGCCGCCAGCACAGAAAGTGCATTTGTCCATTTTGCCGCGTACGCCAAATGTGCCTTGTGACGGGAACTGTGGCGCGCCGAATGGGCAAGCGTATGAGCAGTAGCCGCAGCCGATGCAGACGTCTTTGTCATGTAAGACCACACCTTCGTCAGTGCGGTAAAAGCAATTGACAGGGCAGACGGCCATGCAAGGCGCATCACTGCAATGCATACATGCCACAGAGATAGATTTTTCACCTGGAACACCATCATTCAAGGTGACCACACGGCGACGATTCACACCCCAAGGTACTTCGTTTTCGTTTTTGCAAGCCGTTACACAGCCGTTGCATTCGATACAGCGCTCTGCATCACAGACAAATTTCATGCGTGCCATGGTTTGACTCCTTATGCTTTCTCGACGTTACAGATCGTCGTTTTGGTTTCTTGCATCATGGTCACGCTGTCATAACCATATGTTGTTTCAGTATTGATCGCTTCACCGCGGACGACCGGCGCAGCCCCGTTCGGGTAGTAAGCCAGCATATCCGCACCTTGCCAACGACCTGAGAAGTGAAAAGGCATGAAGACGGTGTCAGGACCGACGCGCTCTGTCACCATGGCTTGCACATTCAGGCGCGCACCGGTAGGTGATGACACCCAAGCGCGGCTGCCGTTTGCGATGCCTTTTTCGCTCGCTGTTTTTGGGTTGATCTCGATAAACATCTCTTGCTGTAGCTCAGCCAACCACGGATTAGAGCGCGTCTCCTCACCGCCACCTTCGTACTCCGTCAAACGACCAGAGGTCATGATGAACGGGAATTTTTCATGCAACTTGTCCGCCACGTTCTTTTGTTGAATCGTTTTGAACAGAGTGGGCATACGCCAGAAAGCTTTTCTATCGTCGTGCGTTGGATACTTGGCCATCAAATCAGGGCGTGTGCCGTACAAAGGCTCACGGTGTTGTGGAATCGGATCTGGGAAGTTCCACACCACTGCACGGGCTTTAGCATTACCAAACGGATGGCAACCATGCACTTGCATGACCACACGTTGAATGCCACCAGTCAAGTCGGTTTTCCAGTTTTTGCCTTCGGCACCGGCTTTTTCGGCGTCAGTCAAATCATCCCACCAGCCGAGTTTTTTCAGCAGCACGTGGTCGAATTCAGGATAGCCCGTGGTGATATCAGCACCAACAGAGTGCGACCCATCTTCTGCCAGCAAGCTCTTGCCTTCACGTTCCACGCCAAAGTTAGCGCGGAAATTACCGCCACCTTCCATGACATGTTTAGATGTGTCATACAAGTTTGGTGAACCTGGGTGCTTGATTGACGCATTGCCGTAACAAGGCCATGGCAAACCAAAGTAGTCGCCAGTAAAGTCGTAGCCAGTTTCTTTGTCTTTTGCATTGCCTTTGGCTTTGAGCGTTTTGACATCAAACACGTGCATATTGCGCATGTGGGCTTTCAAACGCTCTGGGCTTTGGCCGGTGTAGCCAATCGTCCAAACAGCTTTGTTGATTTCACGCAAAATATCTTCTGGCACTGGCTCGTCCATGCCAGCCACTTTTTGCATTTTGTAGTTGACGGACAGTTCTTTGCCAAAACCCAGCTTGTTTGCAAACTGCTGCATGATCATGTGGTCGCTACGGCTTTCCCACAACGGCTCGATAACTTTTTCACGCCATTGCAAGGAACGGTTTGAAGCGGTGACAGAGCCACTGGTTTCAAATTGCGTCGCAGCTGGTAGCAAATACACGGCGCGGTTGGCGTTCAAATCTTCCGCTTTACCCAGCATCGCCGCCATAGCAGCTGTAGCTGATGGGTAAGGGTCAACGACGACTAACAAATCAAGCTTATCCATCGCACGCTTCATCTCTAAACCACGGGTTTGCGAGTTAGGTGCGTGGCCCCACATGAAGACACCGCGTAAGTTGGAGTCTTGATCGATCAACTCGTTTTTCTCGAGTACGCCGTCAATCCATCGCGACACGGTTATTCCCGGTTTGCTCATCATCGCTGGTGCGGAAAACTGTTTTTTGATCCACTCAAAATCGACACCCCAAACTTTGGCATAGTGCTTCCAAGCGCCTTCGACGATGCCGTAGTAGCCTGGCAAAGAGTCAGGATTTGGACCAACGTCTGTTGCGCCTTGCACGTTGTCATGACCGCGGAAAATATTGGTGCCACCGCCAGATTTACCGACGTTACCCAATGCCAATTGCAAAATACAAGTTGCACGAACCATCGCGTTACCCGTGGTATGTTGGGTTTGTCCCATACACCACACCACCGTGCTTGGGCGGTTTTCGCTCAGCATGGTTGCCACTTTCAAGACTTGCGCTTCTTTCACACCACAAGCTTCTTCAACTTTATCTGGTGTCCATTTAGCCAAAACTTCAGCTTTGACCGTTTCCATGCCATGCACGCGGTCGTTGATGTACTTGGTGTCTTCCCAGTTATTTTTGAAGACGTGGTACAAAACGCCAAAGATGAACGGAATGTCTGAGCCAGAGCGAATACGGACAAACTCATCAGACTTGGCGGCTGTTCGCGTATAGCGCGGGTCAACCACAATCATTTTGGTGCCAGTTTCCTTGGCATGCAACATGTGCAACATGCTGACGGGGTGCGCTTCGGCAGCATTCGAGCCAATGTACATAGCACACTTGCTGTTTTGCATGTCGTTGTACGAATTGGTCATCGCGCCATAACCCCAGGTGTTGGCTACGCCAGCAACCGTGGTGGAATGGCAAATACGTGCTTGGTGGTCGCAATTGTTGCTGCCCCAAAAGCTGACGAATTTACGTAGCAAATACGCTTGTTCGTTGTTGTGCTTGGAAGAACCGACAAAATAAACACTGTCAGGACCGCTGGCTTTTTTCAGCTCCATCATTTTGGCGCTGATCTCTGTCAAGGCTGTATCCCAGCTGATGCGCTCGTACTTGCCGTTGACCAATTTCATCGGGTAACGCAAGCGGAACTCGCCGTGGCCATGTTCGCGCAATGCAGCGCCTTTGGCACAGTAGGAGCCCAAGTTAATTGGTGAATCAAATACCGGTTCTTGACGAACCCATACGCCGTTTTCAACAATGGCATCAACCGCGCAGCCGACAGAGCAATGCGTACAAACCGTGCGCTTGATTTCAATCTTGCCAGCACCCATGGCAGAAGCACCTTCAGCGGCCTGTGCTTTTTTGACCAAGGTCAGTTGTGTCGCGGCGATTCCAACACCAACGCCAAGACCAGAGCGGCGCAGAAAAGCTCGGCGATCCATGGTAGGCAGAGCTTGTGAAATGCCTCTGCGCAAGCTATGCACAAAGGGTGAGCGGGCTGTGCTCTCAGCGGTGCTTGATTTTTTAGTCAATAACATGAAATTCTCCAATAAACTTGGGATTGCTTGGGATGCTGGACTTGCTTAGCAGTCGTAAAAGACAATGTCTTAAACAAGCGTTGTTTTGTAATACTGTTTGACATGCTCGCTGAGCACGTAGCCGCCACCCTTTGCAGGTGCTGGCTTGAGCACTTCAGCAATGGCTGCAGGCGCTGGCGACTTGATCAAGCTGACGGATGCAACGGCTGCACCTGCGACGCTAGCGGTTAAGAAAAATCCTCGGCGTGAGGCTTTGTTTGTGTTGTCTTGCATGGTTTTACTCCAAGGTCATGAGCACATATATTCAAAAAAATATTTGATGGAATATGAATTTAGTACGCTTGCTTACTTTAACTGAAAAATGAGAAATTAAGAAACTTATTTCCTAGGGAAAACGCGAATATCAGCAAAATATTTTTTTAAATTATTTGCAATTTGTAAGTTTCAAACAAGCATGTCAAAGCCTTGCGCTTCAATACCCATAAATGCCCGCGTTAGCTCAGCTAGCGAAGCATAAAACTTGGCTTTGCTATTGTTTTGAATATCGTCGCACATCAAGTTAACCCATGGTTGCATATGTGTAGAAAAAAACTCGCGTTGACGTGTCAAGTTGGCGACAGCAACATCGTCGCCTGCTATCAAATATCGCATCACTTCGCACAAATAAGCAAAATGATCTTCGGTGTCAGACATGACTTCAGAGCGCTCTAAACCCAAGCTAATGAGCTCAGTGCGCAATCTAGCCAAAGGTTTTTCATTCAGGAAGCCACTCAAAAAATGTGAACCGTACAGATAAACTTCTGGCTTACCTACACCGCCAAACAACGCTACATATTCATCACGAATGGCTTGATCCGTCATTGATCGGGCAACACCCACAAAGTTGCGCCAGGGCTCTTCTAAAAACGCCCCAGCAGCAGGGGTATCAGTCGCCGCAACACGTATTTGTGCTAATAATTCAGTAGCAGGAGAGGCATAAAATACACCGGCTAGAAGCCCATATAGCTCTGATCTAGCGGTTTCTTCATCGAGCACACCTGATGTTTGAAAATTCACCTGATTTTCTGTTGAAGCTTTAGTTGTTGCCATGCTCAGATGTCCGTTATTTTTGATTCATTGGTGGTCGAATACATGTCGATCACTCGGCAATCGCTGCACATTTTGAGTCGCTCAGCCGCTGCGCCTTGAAACATGCTGTGCCCAGACAATTTACCCACCATGGCTTCAATCGCTTTGAGCGTGCCAAAAGGCTTGCTGCAGCGAATGCATGAATAAGGCTTCATTTCGTTGATCACCACAGGTTCTTTGCGCGTAGACGCTAAATTCAGCTGCGGAATCAAAGAGATGGCGTTTTCCGGGCAGGTTTTGGCACACAAGCCGCATTGCACGCAATTCTTTTCAATAAATTTAAGCTGCGGTGTTTCCACATTGTCTTGCAAGGCGCTGGCGGGGCAGGCGTTGACGCAGCTTAAGCACATGGTGCAAGCATCTTTGTTGATGACGATGGCTCCGAGAGGCGAGCCTTTTGTAGCCAAAGCAATCACTGCCGGCTTGATGAACGCGGCAGGTGCAAATTCAACCACATGATCAAGTGCCAGTTCCAAGGTCGCACGTTTGTCCGCTTGGATTGCAAAACCCGCATTGCGGCTGACCACTTGGGCGGCCGGTGCTTGCAGCGCTTTGTCAACCGTGTCAAGGTCCAGAGCATCTTTGGCTTCTATCAAGCGGAAATGCTCGCCGGTGTAACCCAATCCCGTCAAAATCGACTGAGCCACAGCCATTTGCTCGGTTAAAGCTACGCGATATTGCGGCGCTTCCTCGTCAGTCAAAAGCACCCACACTTGCGATGCCCCGTAAGCAATCGCTGTCAACCAAACATCCAAACCGACGGACGATGTGTGCCACAAACTTACAGGCAAAACACGCGCAGGCACGCCCTGCGTCGTTTTGTTGATTTGTGCTGAGCGGCCTAAAGCATTCAGCAGTTTTGAACCCGCTTCTTGGCTGTGTAGCAAAACAGCTGCATTTTTACCCCCGCTGCGCGCATAAGTGCTCAGCATAGTTTTGAGCTTCACACCTTGCTCACTCGCACGAGGATAGGCAAATGTCAACGCACCACTCGGGCAAACCGTGGTGCAAGAGCCGCAGCCCACGCACAAATTCGGGTTGACTTTGATTTGCTGGCGGTCTTTTTCGCTGCTGATGGCTTTGGCTGAGCACACGTCGATGCACGCGGTGCAACCTGTTTTTTCATTGCGGCTGTGGGCGCAGAGTTTTTGT
The DNA here is from genome assembly GCA_031422495.1 of Polaromonas sp. Taxonomy (GTDB): domain Bacteria; phylum Pseudomonadota; class Gammaproteobacteria; order Burkholderiales; family Burkholderiaceae_C; genus Aalborgiella. The sequence continues at coordinate 9,056 of JANPLX010000019.1, forward strand.
TTGTAGTTGAAAAACTTGGGTTTATCGAACTCACCCACCAAGCCGCGCAAAGCCAGTAAAGTCGCCGGATCGACACCATCCCAACGGAAATAGCCTTGCGGCAGTGCATGTTGGGTGAAACCAGTCTCTGCAGTCATCGCGGTGACTGCGCGCAAGTCCAAAACCAAATCAAATTTGTCAGATGAACTTTCCGCTTCACGGTTGAAATCAATTGCCCCCGCCACTTGGCATGCTTTGACGCAGCTACGGTGTGATTTACACAGAGACATATCGACTTGGTAATCCAAGCCAATCGCGTCTTCAGGGCAGGCGGTGACGCAGGCGTTGCAGCGTGTGCAAACGTCTAAGTCGATCGGGTTGTTTCGCAACCACTTGAGCTCAAATGCACCCAGCCAGCCATTGAGCGATTCAATTTTCCCGCCTAAAACGGGGTATTGACGCTCCTGCAGCGCCAGTAAGTTACGAGCATTTTTTGTGCCCTGTGTAAATATACTGATATCCAACTCGTCGCCCAACAAAGCAGCGGCGCGTTCAGCATCGGCTATTTCACCAATGATTAACACGCGTCCAGCGCTTTTGTAAGTCACGGTTGAAACTGGCTCAGGCTCAGCCAAATGCGCAACTGCTAACAAAGCGGCAATTTTCGGGCTAGCTTGCTTAGCATCTTTGCTCCAGCCGCCCATCTCGCGAATATTAACGAAGCGGATGGGTGAGCTTGCACCCACCGTTTGCTCTGCTAGCTCAGTGAATAAGCGCTTTTCTTGGGTGCAGGCGACAACAACGTCCTCACCAGATTGAATCGCTTGCTGGAAACTGCCTGCCTCGCGGCGGCACAGGGTGGTGTGAAGGGTTAAATTTTCATTCAGCGCCGCGCCCAAGCTTGTGGGGTCCAGCGGCATGGTTTTGCTGCAATCGCAAATCAGAGTGGTCATCGTTAGGTCCGGAAATATGTGTCGAGTCAGATGCGGTGTGCGTGGGTAAATTTTCTGTAGCCGACTGTGCCACAGATTGCATGCTTACGGTATTGGCATCATCCCCTACGAGAGAGCTATTTTTAAGCTTATTTTCTTCTAAAGCAGCTTTTTCAGCTTCAGCCTTGGCTTCTGCTTCCTCTTCCTCTTTGAATAAATTCAAAAACTTAGCGCTAACCATTTGCCTCAGCATAGATTCAGGAATAGGGTCTGGCTTGGAATAATCATCGATGTAGATGTCTAACCTGTCCATGACGTTGTAATGCGGGTCGGTAAACAGCTTTTTCATAGCTGAATTACGGACTTCAGGCGATACATTTTTGGCGACAAAGGGAGAAAAATCGGATTCTGCCGTCAATTCATGTACATCAGCCATCGTCGGTAACGGGATTTCAGGCTTTTCTTCATCCGTTGCAATCTCAGAAGCTTTATTAGCTATATGAGCTGTCTCAGCATCTTTTGATAAAACAACAGGTTTACTTGCAATTTCAGGCTCGTCCAATGGCTTACCAGCGCGAATATCTTGCTTACGCTGCGACCAACGGCCCAAAAATCCCTCTTTTGAGCCCTCATTTTTACTATCAGCCATGATTGTTACCTCGGTTGAAGCCGCCACCCAAATTCTTTTCCGTTGAGATTGAGACAGGATTGCCAAATCTGTCCTCTAAACGTTTGAAGCTCTCAGGTCGTTTACGCTTTTTGAGGTCATTCACGTGGTGTTCATCTACAAACGCTTTCAACCACGTGACAACTTCAGGTGGCAGCGGCACTTGTTCCACAGTTTCTTGCGCATCTAGCCAACGCCCAGCATCGTGGTAGCTCAGGCTTACCATTTCGGGCTTGGCAATTGGTTCGTCAGTAATGCCCGCTTGCTCTTCCATGCGCCACAGCACAAACCAGCAAGGCGCATCAGTTGTTACATTTAAATAGTAACCTTCAGCGTCATCAGTAAATAATTCCACTCTGTAGCCGGCGTGTATCCAGCGTTCAGTGCTATTATTTTTATCTGTATTGGTGAGTTTGGATGCAGTTTTTTCAACCAAAGTGCTAGAAGCTTCGCCAGCCAGAACCACATTTTCCAACACCCAGCGGTGCGACTGCCAACGGCTCATCGCACCGACGATAGGCTCGCGGCGCATGATGACGGAAACATCTAAAGCGGGGCGCATGATGAACTTTGCAGGTGTTAAACGGGCGTATTTTGATTATGTATCTTTAGAGATTTTGATGCTTGGAAACTTGCTGCTGAAGTCTTTGTTCTTCGCAGCAATCGACACCGCCACTTGGCGCGCTACCGCTTTGTAGATGCCAGCAATCTCGCCATCGGGGTCGCTCACAACCGTTGGTTTGCCATTGTCGGCTTGCAGGCGAATTTGCATGTTCAGCGGCAGAGCGCCTAGGTAAGCCATCTTGTATTCTGCCGCCATCTTTTTGCCACCGTCAGCGCCAAAAATATGCTCAACGTGGCCACAATTCGTACACACGTGCACCGCCATGTTTTCCACAATGCCCAAAATAGGCACGCCGACTTTCTCAAACATTTTGATGCCTTTTTTGGCATCCAGAAGTGCAATGTCCTGCGGCGTCGTCACCACCACCGCGCCCGTCATCGGCACGCGCTGTGACAGGGTGAGTTGAATATCTCCCGTACCAGGCGGCATGTCCACAATCAAATAATCCAAATCTTTCCAGTTGGTTTGGCGCAGCAGCTGTTCCAGCGCCTGCGTCGCCATCGGGCCGCGCCAAATCATGGCTTCGTCTTGCGCGACTAAGAAGCCGATCGACATGACCTGCACGCCATAGTTATCCATCGGCTCCATGTTCGTGCCGTCCAAGCTCTCAGGCTTACCAGTAATACCCATCATCATTGGCAAGCTGGGGCCGTAAATGTCGGCATCCAGCAAACCAACCGATGCACCTTCAGCTGCCAATGCCAAAGCCAAATTCACAGCGGTTGTACTTTTGCCCACGCCGCCCTTGCCAGAAGCCACGGCGACGATGTTTTTGACGTTCGGCAGCAACGCCACACCACGCTGCACCGCATGCGCCGTGATTTTGCTGGTGATGTTGACTGACACGTTTTGCACGCCAGCCACGCTTTTAGTAGCTGCGATCAGCGCCTTGCGGAAACCCGCAATTTGGCTTTTGGCAGGGTAGCCCAGCTCCACGTCAAAAGCGACATCACCGTCTGTTACGGTCAGGTTTTTGAGCGCTTTGCTGGTAACAAAGTCGCGCCCAGTATTTGGGTCGATCACAGTTTGCAGGGCTTGCAGGACTTGTTCTTGGGTGGCCATAGAAAATTCAGTTAAAAATAGAAGTGGACTAGAGTTGGATTATTGATGCAAAAATTGCAGCAAATGAGAAAAACAGCTTAGAAGTGTAACGACAACTCATAAAATAGCCTTTTACCCCATAAAAGAATCCTTTTTATTCCATGACCGCCCAACGCCAACTTTTCGTCACCACCGCGCTACCGTACGCCAATGGCAATTTCCACATTGGTCACATCATGGAGTACATTCAGGCTGATATTTGGGTGCGGTATCAAAGGATGCAGGGCAATGCGGTCAATTTTGTCGGTGCAGACGACACCCACGGCGCACCGATCATGATTGCCGCTGAAAAAGCAGGCAAAACGCCACAGGAGTTTGTGGCAGATATTGCTGCGGGTCGAAAACAGTATTTAGACGGCTTTCACATCAGTTTTGACAACTGGCACAGCACCGATGCGCCTGAAAACCACGAACTGGCTCGCCAAATCTACCGCGATTTACGTGACCGCGCGGATGGCTCACTGATAGAAACCAAGACCATCGAACAGTTTTTCGACCCTGAGAAAAACATGTTCCTGCCCGACCGCTACATCAAAGGCGAGTGCCCCAAGTGCCACACCAAAGACCAATACGGCGACAACTGCGAAAATTGCGGCGCCGTGTATGCTCCCACGGATTTGATCAATCCGTTTTCGACCTTGTCAGGTGCAAAACCAGAACTCAAAAACTCCGAACACTTTTTCTTCAAACTCTCAGACCCGCGTTGCGTTGAGTTTTTAGAGAAATGGACGCAGGATGGCAAACTTCAGCCCGAAGTCGCCAATAAGGTCAAAGAATGGTTTTCCGTTCGTACCAACCCCGATGGCAGCACGTCTGAGGGTTTGGGCGATTGGGACATTTCCCGCGACGCACCCTACTTTGGCATCGAAATCCCCGATGCGCCGGGTAAATACTTCTACGTTTGGTTAGACGCACCCGTTGGGTACTTGGCGTCGCTGAAGAATCTACTGGACAAGCGCGGCCAGAGTTACGATGATTACATGGCCAACCCCGCCTTAGAGCAATACCATTTCATCGGCAAAGACATCGTCACCTTCCACACCCTGTTCTGGCCCGCCATGCTGCACTTTAGCGGCCGCAAAGCGCCGACCAATGTGTTCGTCCACGGCTTTTTGACCGTCAACAATGGTGAAAAAATGAGCAAAAGCCGTGGGACGGGGCTGGACCCGCTCAAATATTTGAGTTTGGGGATGAATCCTGAGTGGTTGCGTTATTACGTCGCTACTAAGTTGTCCGCTAAAAACGAAGACATTGACTTCAATGCTGAAGATTTCTTGCTCAGAGTGAATTCTGATTTGATTGGGAAGTACGTCAACATCGCAAGTCGTGCCGCTAAATTTTTAGTGGCTGGAAAGATAGCTGGAACTCCTAAGGTTGAAGGTGCAACAGCGTTGATTGCGAGCGTCAAAAGTTGTTATGAGGCGCGTGAATTCAGCAAAGCGCTGCGAGAGGTAATGACGTTTGTAGACACTGTGAACGCTGAGTTTGATAGTTGGGCTCCTTGGAAACTGGTCAAAACAGGCGATACTGACGCTGCAGCCATTGTTAGTAGTGGATGCATCCAAGCCTTCAAAGTAATTACTGCTTGCCTGAAGCCAGTATTACCTGCATTGGTACGTGAAGCGGAAGTCTTTTTACAATGCGGAGACATCACTTGGGAGAATGCAGCAACGCTACTCAGTGAAGGTCATGTTATCGGCGAATATAAGCATCTCATGCAACGTGTAACTCCAGAGCAATTAGAGGCACTATTCGAACCTCCAGTCGGCGTATTAGCTGCCTCAACAGCTATTAAATCAATAGTAAAAAATGCTCCCGAAGCAGCTGAAGAAGCCTCATCCGAGATCATCACCATCGACGATTTCGCCAAAATCGACCTGCGCATTGCCAAAATCGTCAACTGTGAAGCGGTCGAAGGCAGCACCAAGCTGCTGCGTCTGACACTGGACGTGGGTGAGGTGGACGAGGCGGGACTGGCGAAGACGCGCAATGTCTTTAGTGGCATCGCCAGCAGTTATAAGCCTGCAGACTTGATCGGCAAGCACACGGTGATGGTCGCCAACTTGGCACCGCGTAAGATGAAGTTTGGCATGTCTGAAGGCATGGTGTTAGCCGCCAGCGCAGCAGACGAAAAAGCGCAACCGGGTATTTATATTTTGGAGCCTATGGTTGGTGCCTTACCTGGCATGCGGGTCAAGTAAATTAAGCAGGCACTGTCCGATTTAAATGATTCATTTTTTCGAGACTTTGCGAATTTGGGCTGGACCGGAGCGTTCAGCTGAGAGCAACTTGCGGCTTGGCGTTATCTTGAGTTTCGTAGCCGGCGCCACCAACGCGGGCGGTTTTTTAGCCGTAGGGCTTTACACCTCGCACATGACGGGCTTGGTATCGTCCATCGCAGATAACTTGATTCTGGGTAATTTGTTGTTGACGATAGGTGCATTCGCAGCCGTCCTTGCTTTTTTGTTCGGTGCCATGACCACTGCTTGGTTGGTTAATTGGGGTTTGCGTATCAGGCTAAAAAGCGCCTACTGCTTGCCACTGCTGCTGGAATCTTTCATGTTATTGGTTTTTGGGGTTTTCGGTGCGTATATCAAGGAAGTTTCCACCTTGTTAGTGCCTATCACGGTGATGATTTTGTGCTTCATTATGGGACTACAAAATGCGGTGATCACCAAAATTTCAAAATCTGAGATTCGTACCACGCACGTGACGGGTCTGATCACAGATTTAGGCATTGAATTGGGTAAGCTGGTTTATATCAACAACAGCACTTTACCAACCAAAGTTCTGGCTAATCGCCCCAAGTTAAGAACCTTGCTTTTGCTGATTAGCGGCTTTGCGCTGGGTGGTTTGGTGGGGGCATTGGCTTTTAAATATTGGGGTTACAGCATGACTTTGCCGCTTGCATTGCTGGTGTTGGTGCCTACGATTCAACCCATTTTGATGGATGTACGTGAGCGTGTTTGACATTACTTGCGGTTTCATCCACATTTAAACCATGTAAATTCGAGAGGGTTCTTTGCATAGATTCTCACCCAAGCTATTTTCCGCAATGCACAGTTACAACAGCAAGCAGTTGTACGGCGATATTGGTGCGGGAATCGCTGTAGGCGTCGTAGCTTTACCGTTGTCGATGGCGTTTGCGATTGCCAGTGGCTTAAAGCCTGAAGCAGGTATTTTCACCGCCATCATTGCAGGCTTCATCATTTCTGCGTTGGGTGGCAGCAGGGTGCAAATCGGTGGACCAGCGGGCGCGTTCATCGTGATTGTTTACGGCATTGTTGAGCGCTTTGGCGTGGCGAATTTGATCATCGCCACGGCCATGTCAGGTCTGTTGCTGTTTGCCATGGGCGTATTCAAGCTGGGCAACTTGATTCGCTTTATACCCATTTCGGTGGTGATTGGCTTTACCAACGGCATCGCGGTGTTGGTTGCGCTGTCCCAAATCAAAGACTTTTTGGGGCTGAAAGTCGGCAACATGCCGGCTGATTTTTTCGGCATCATTCGCACTGTTTACAACAATTTATTCAGTTGGAGCCCGCAAACGGTGCTGGTTTCCGTGGGCTCTTTAGCGATCATCATTTTGTGGCAATTTGGCTTGACCACATGGTTAAAAAAACCAAATCAAATCAACCAACCAAGCACAGAGCTGCATGGCAAATTGAGCAACAAACTCACCTCGATCGCGGTTATTTTGCCGGGTGCCATCGTGGCGTTGGTGCTGGCAACTTTAGCCGTTAGCTTGGCTGGCTTGGAAGTGGAGACCATTGGTAGCAAATTTGGCGGCATTCCCTCGACCTTACCAGCCTTTGTGTGGCCAGATTTCAGCTGGCAATCTGCACGGTTTTTGTTGATTCCGACACTCACTTTGACTTTGCTGGGAGCGATTGAATCCTTGCTATGTGCCCGCGTGGCAGATGGTTTGATTGGGGACCGTCACAACCCCAACCAAGAGCTCATGGCACAAGGCATTGCCAACTTTGTGACGCCGTTTTTCGGAGGCATGCCCGCCACCGGCACCGTGGCACGCACCATGACCAACATCAAAAGTGGTGCTACAAGCCCTGTAGCAGGCATGGTGCATGCGTTGGTCTTGCTCATCATCGTGTTGGTGGCAGCGCCGTTGGCTAACCACGTGCCGCTGGCCACGCTGTCAGCTATTTTAATATTTGTAGCGTGGAACATGGGCGAATGGCGCGAGTTTTTGCACTTACGTCAAATGCGTAAATCTTATGGTGTCACCTTGATAGCTGTGTTCTTGTTAACGGTGATTTTTGACTTGACGGTCGCTGTCGAGGTGGGGCTGATTGCTGCGTGTTTGACCTTTATTTACCGCATCTCCAGCTTGTCGCGCTACGAGCTGGTGAGCGCAGAAGCGCAACCCTTACTCGTAGGTTTGCAAGGCCAAGTTGACGCTTATCGGCTCTATGGCGCTTTGTTTTTCGGTGCTGTGAAGTTGCTCGAAGACATTGAAGCCAAACTTCCCACGCGCACCTTGGTGTTAGACCTGAAAAACGTGATTTACCTCGACCCTACAGGTGTTGACGCCCTCAGCAGCTTGGTGCGTAAATGCCGTAAAGAGCAAGTGCGGCTGATCATTTGCGGCTTGGCACATCAGCCTTTGGACATGGCCCGGCGTGATGGCTTTCTCGATGAAATTCAAGCTTCAGATGTTTGTACCACATTGGCTGCAGGCATATCAGCGGCGACCGAGCCGTTAAGATCAGGCGCTTAATTTAAACTTTTATCCGGTCCTCAATTTGGCCCATTTGGGTTGAGCGCGGGGTCCATTGCCGAACCGGTAGATTTCACTTTCAAATCGGTATTGAACACCACAGTGAAGATTTTTTTATCCGATTCATTAGCCCCATCTAAAAAACGCCATTGGTAGTGGTACTCATTGACCAGCTCGTACGGGGTAATTTTCATGGGTTTCCCCAGCATTTTGCGTACCGTTTCCATCGGCATACCTGGCGTGATTTTGGCGAAGTTTTGGG
>JANPLX010000020.1:0-2292 GCA_031422495.1 Polaromonas sp.
GTGCAAAAAATCACGGGTTGTGCGAATAGTTTGCAGCACGTTTTCGAAGGAAACAGCCTCAATCGCGTCCCTCAACGATAGATGAATGCTGACCAGTACAGTTTTCAGCTCCTCATTAGCCAACATCATCCGAACAGGTACTTCAGCAACCGATTTGCCTAAAAAAGCAGCAGCTTCAGCCTGCAACAGCTCGGTATGCCCCGGAAACTTCACACCAGCCAGCGCCAATGCCTCTTTGTGCAGCGGCGCGGTGACCATGGCTGCAATTTGCCCTTTCAGCGCCGCACGTGCTGCCCAAACCACCGCATCAGCCGCAGCTTTGCCTGATTTGGCGCTTATTTTGCCTATTTCAAAATGCTCAGGAATATCTACTTTTTTACCCTGTTTTTGCTCATCTATTTGTAGCACTCTAAGCATATGATACGACGGCTTGATGCCAATTTCATGCTCTAAAATCTCTTCAATTTTGATAGCCCCACTTCCACCATCAACAAAACCAGCCGCCCGCTGCAGCGCAGCCACATCACCCACGACGAAGCAGTTTTGCGTCAACTCGGGCTCTTGCTTAAAGGCTTTGACGATGATTTCTGGGCCAATTCCAGCTGGGTCGCCCATGGTGATCGCAATTGGTAAGTTACTCATAAATTAAGCAGGATTGTCGATTTCAATAAACTCGTGCGCGATTCCACACATTTCCGCCACATGCGCTGCCACGGCCGGCGCGCCATACCGCTCAGTCGCGTGATGGCCGCAAGCGAAGTAGGAAACGCCGCATTCGCGTGCTAAATGGGCTTGGGGTTCGGACATTTCGCCAGTGATAAAGGCGTCGGCTCCTGCTGCAATGGCAGCTTCAAAATAGCTTTGCGCGCCACCTGTGCACCATGCTATTCTTTTAATAGCAGCTGAGGCAACAAATACACCGGCTACTTGCCTTTTTAGGGTGTTTTCTATGTGTTTTTGCAGATTTTCGGGGTTTTGAAGTATTTTTAGCTCGGTTTTCTCAATATTAGCCATCCAACCCAGTGATTGATCGCCAAAACGGGTGATTTCGCCTCTTTCTTCGGCTTTTGGCGTGATAAAACCGAGTTTTTGTCCTAATTGGGCGTTATTGCCCAGTTCTGGGTGCGCATCCAGCGGTAAATGGTAGGCAAAGAGGTTGATGTCGTGCGCCAAGAGGCGTTTCAAACGCTCTTTCATCCAACCCGTCACCACACCTGTCTGACCGCGCCAAAACAGGCCGTGGTGTACGAAAATGGCGTCTGCTTTTGCCTCTATAGCCGCTTCAATCAGGGCACGACTGGCGGTGACTCCGGATACGATTTTGCTAATCTGCGCTTTGCCTTCAACTTGCAGACCGTTAGGGCCGTAATCGGTGAAACGCTCGGGCTGCAGCAATGCATTGAATGTGCTCAAAAGCTCCTGTCGGGTTATGGTTTGTCGGTCGGTCATGGCAGTTAGAGCGTTGATAATAGGTTGATGATAGGTTTATGAAAGCTTGATGGTATGAAGATTGCTTTGAATTTCATCATTTTGCCCCCACTTTGATTGATCAATGGCAAAGTTGGCGTAAAGCTTGCCATGACCCGCTTAATTTCTGCCACTTTTGGATGGACAATGCTGTATGAAACGATTTTGGCTTTTTTTCTCTCAAACGGTGACCGTGTTGTTGGCGGCGCTTTTCATCGTCACCACCCTGAAACCAGCTTGGCTGGGTAACTCAGCGGGTTGGCTGGGCAGTTCCAAGGCGCAGGTTGCCGGCATCACCGTGACGGAAGCGCCCGCGCAAATCAGCGGTACAACGCCCGTGGGCAGCTTTAGACTCGCCGCACAAAAGGCTTCTGCGGCCGTGGTTAGCATCAACGTCAGTAAAAATGCCTCGAAAAATCCGCAAATGGACGATCCGTGGTTCAGATTCTTTTTTGGCGAACGTGGTGAGCGCGGTCAAGGTGGTGGGCAAGGAGGCCAAGGTAGGGGCGCTGATCCACAAGCCGGCTTGGGCAGTGGCGTGATTGTCAGCGCCGATGGCTATATTTTGACGAACAACCACGTCGTCGAAGGCGCTGATGAGATCGAGGTGATCTTGAACGACAGCCGTCGCGCGATTGCCAAAGTGATCGGTACCGACCCAGATTCTGACCTCGCGATTTTAAAAATCTCTCTCGACAAGCTGCCCGCCATCGTGCTGGGCAACTCAGATGCATTGCAAGTAGGCGACCAGGTTTTAGCCATCGGCAACCCGTTTGGCGTGGGGCAAACCGTGACCAGTGGCATTGTGAGCGCGTTGAATAAAAA
>JANPLX010000021.1:0-9402 GCA_031422495.1 Polaromonas sp.
CGCTGACCAAGAGCGGCGTACCCAAAATATCCGCCACTTGTAAGCGTGGCATGCCTGGCTTAAGAGCTGCAACTTGTTCTTTAGATACAAAATTGCCTTGGGCAATGTCAGATTTGTAAAGTATCGAACCGCATGCCACAAGAAAGCTGCAGGCAAGTGCAGCCATTGACAACTTCAAAAGTCGCAATCTGTGAAGAGGAGTTGTGGCAATGTAATGCATGGAAGTCTGTTTAGTATTCATGTCTCTCAACTATAACGATATGATGGAGCCATTGTAGCGGCTGAGCTACCCGGAAAACAACCCACATGAGTACTCTAGACGAACTTAAAAATACCGGCCTGAAAGCGACCATGCCACGCTTGAAGATTCTGGAGATTTTCCAAAAGGGTGAGCCTCGCCATATGACGGCAGAAGATGTCTACAAAATTCTGCTGCAAGACCAGACCGATATAGGGTTGGCAACCGTATACCGCGTGTTACTGCAGTTTGAGCAAGCCAGTATTTTGACGCGTAGCAGCTTTGATGGCGGCAAAGCAGTCTATGAACTGAATGAAGGCCACCACCATGACCATTTGGTTTGCCTTGATTGCGGCAAGGTGGAGGAATTTTTTGACGAAGAGATTGAAAAACGGCAAAAAGCCATCGCTAAATCTAAAGGCTTTGTGATTGCCGACCATGCTTTGAGCTTGTATGCAAACTGCACCAAGCCTAAGTGCCCCAGTTTGAATAAATCGACATAGGTCAAGCGGCCTACCCAGCGTCCATAGCTTTGCGTTGGCGCTGCGCAAATTCTTCGTAGGTGTCGATGCCACGCAGCTGCAAAATCGTGTTTCGGACGGCCGCTTCGACCAACACAGCGATATTTCGACCTGCCACGACTTGAATGATCACCTTGCGAATAGAAATGCCGATCACATCTTGCGTCAGCATCACTGCGGGCATGCGGTCATAGTCGCGCTCCATCGTTTCTCTGCGAACCAAGTGAACGATCAAGCGCAAGCGCATGCGACGCCGCACCGCAGTTTCGCCAAAAATGGCACGGATATCCAAGAGCCCAATGCCGCGAACTTCAAGCAGATTTTGCAAAAGATCAGGGCATTTCCCTTGTATCGTCGTTTGGTTGATGCGGAATAAATCCACGGCATCGTCTGCCACCAAGCCATGGCCGCGCGATATCAACTCTAAACCCAGTTCACTTTTACCCAAACCAGATTCGCCGGTGATCATTACCCCCAAGCCCAAAATATCCATAAACACACCATGCATGGTGGTGCGGTCCGAGAAATGCTTGGCTAAATAAGCGCGCAGCACGTCAATGACGAATGCTGCGGATTCTTTGGTAGAAAAAAGTGGGATTTGAGCGCGTTCACACAAAGCAAGCAAGCTAGGCGGCGGTATTTGACCGTCACCCAATACCAGCAAAGGGGGTTCTAATTTGACAATACGGTTGATGCGCCTAGCGCAGTCTTCTTCCGAACCGTTGGTGAGGTAGGCAATTTCTCTTTCACCCAAAACCTGTAAACGGTAAGGATGAATATAGTTGAGATACCCCACCAAATCTGCACTAGATCGCGCAGCACGAACAGCCACTTCATCAAAATGACGCTCCGAGGCAGCTAAGCCTACTAGCCAATCCCACTTCAAATAGGTGCGAAACTCTTCAAACAAAACATCCGCACTGACAACAGTTGGCTTCATGCAACCCCTTGTGTGGCTTGCCAACCCGCGATGAGCTGGTGCAATTGGCCAGCTTCTTGTGTGGTTTGCAACTTTTCGCGCAGGCTGGCGTCGCTTAATAATTCAGCGATTTCAGACAAAATCTCAAGATGCTTTTGGGTAGCGGCTTCTGGTACCAGTAAAAAAATCAGCAAATTGACGGGTAACTCATCTGGTGCATCAAAACCAATAGGTTGAGCCAATTGAAAAACGGCTGCCATCGGCGTTTTCATGCCCTTAATACGACCATGCGGAATGGCTACACCATGGCCTAAGCCGGTAGAACCCAAACGCTCGCGGGCAAATAGACTGTCTGTCACAGTGGCCCGGTTGAGGCCGTGTAATTGCTCAAACAGCAAACCAGCCTCTTCAAAGGCTCGCTTTTTACTGGTGGCTTCAACGCTCACTAGCACTTGGGTAGCAGGTAATATGCTGGAAAGTCTATTCATACGTGGAAGGAGATTATGCACCGAACGCGAAACCGCCCTGCAAAACCGCTCTAATTAAAGAGCCTTTTGTAGGGCGGTGTAATTGGCGTAGGACTTAAATTTACATTAATCGCTTAGGCGACTCATGTTGGTGATCTTTGATCTTTTCCTTGTGGCGGCCGACTTGTCTATCGAGTTTATCGACCAATTCATCAACAGCGGCATACAAGTCTTCGTGGGAACTTTCGGCAAACATGTCATTGCCTTTGACGTGGATATTGCATTCAGCCCGCTGTCGTCGGTCTTTTTCTTTTTGATTTTCTACTGAAAGTAAAACTTTTATATCAACCAGTTGGTCAAAATGCCTTGTGATTCGATCTAGCTTAGTTGTTACATAACTGCGCAAGGCTGGGGTAACTTCGAGATGGTGACCGCTGATTGTCAAATTCATACGTAGCCTCCTAAAATACAAATGCCACAAATACAAAACCACGCACTTTCACTTTACTAACTGCTTTCACCTTAGCAACCAGTGCGAGGGCTAAACTTGAAGACAAGCGCAAACTAAACAAACTTTTCTTCAAGTCACTTCACTATGCGCTTGCCTTCCAACATTTGCAAGTACCTAATTGGATTTCAGGGAAATTATTTAAGCATTTGATGTAAGTCAGTGCAACGACTCACTTGTTTGGCGACATTGGCGACTGGTATAACTTTAGTTTACCCACCAAAAATATCGCAGCAAAACTGGACGCAGCACCTAACATGGCGGCTACCCAGTAGTTTTGAACCAAGTTTTGAGCATCTCGGCTGATGATGAGACCGCCAATGAAGGCCGCGACCCCCATGGCTGCCGACTGCACTGCTGAATTAAGTGCCATAAACGTACCACGCAATTGCGGGTTAGCAGCCGACGTGATGATGGCCATGCCTGGGATCATACGCCCGCTCATACATGCAAAAAACGCAGTGGAAACCAGCAACACAGCCCACATTGGCCAACCCTCCGTCAATGTGCTTGCTACCATGGGGAAAATGACCAAAACCGCCATCAAGCGAAACATGACTACTTTGCCTTTTTTATCGGTCATTACACCAATCAAGCGCGCAGTGAAAAGTGTAACTACGCCACCGCACAAATAGACATACGGTACTTGGTCGGTACGCCAGCCCACATTGGCTTGCAAGTAAATAGTGATGAAAGGAATAACCGTAAAACCGGCGAACATCAACAAACCAGAAAACGCAAATGCTTTCAGGTGGTTGGCATCAACAAGCACTTGCTTGATGCCGCTCCAAGCAGATGGCCTGTTTGTCATTTTCAAATGCTCAGACAAGGGTGGCAAAGTGACAAAAGCACCCGCAGCCAGCAAACCAACCAATGCTGCGATGCCGAAAAATGGCGCATGCCAGCTGAAATGCGCCGCCAAAAACAGCCCCAAAGGCACACCTGCAACCGTTGATAGCGAGAAGGAGGTCATCACAATCCCCATCGCTCGGCCACGTCGTTCAAACGGAATAACGTCAGCCACGATAGTTTGAGACAGAGCCGACAAAACGCCACCAAAAATGCCTGCTAATACGCGAGCCACCATCAAAGTGTAATACGTTGGTGCTAATCCACACGCCAGGGTAGCCAAACCAAACATGACATAGAGCGCCAAAAGTAGTTTTTTTCGGTCAAATTTATCCAAGTAGGTCGCTGCCAACAAGCCAGAGGCTCCAGCAGCCAAGGTGTACGCCGAGACCAAGAGACCAAACTGCGCATCCGTGATAGCGAAAATCTGCGTAAATTGCGGCCCCAGTGGCATCATGATCATGAAATCAAGAATGTGGGTGAACTGGATGCCAGCTAATGTGATCAGAAGCCAAAATTCGCGCTTAGGCGACAGAATACGGGGCGATGTCAACGTCATAACTTCCTAAAAGAAGGATTGACTTTAGCACTTGCTGTCACATGCGTCATTAATCCCTTACAAAGTGTCATAATCAAGTCTTATTAATTACGGAGCATTCGCTTGGAAACCTACCCTAGTCGGTAGCTTTTGACTCCCGCATTCAATCTGTCAACCATATTGACGAATTGATGATTGCATTGGGGTTGAAAGCTAAACCACCCCCTTTTTTCATATGCAACCTTATTTCGGGAGAGAGCCATGCTCAATATCTTTTCCCTAGCCAATGGTCGACTTTTCCAAGAAGAGATCGAGTCGCTAGAAGAACTCACCAAATTTCAGCCTATTTGGGTGGATTTGGAGTCACCTACTTTAGAAGAAAAACGCTGGGTCAAGCAGCATTACGGTTTGTCGATTCCTGAAGATGCGATGGACGAAGACATCGAAGAATCTGCTCGTTTTTACGAAGAAGACAACGGCGATTTGCACATTCGCTCAGACTTTTTGATTGCTGACGACGACGAACCGCGTACCGTCCGCGTCGCGTTCATTTTGAACTTGGTTAACACGCAGCTCAAAAGCCACGGCGTGTTGTTTTCAATTCATGACGAAGATGTACCCGTGTTCAGGCTCTTGCGTATGCGCGCACGACGTGCGCCAGGCTTGCTGGAAGATGCTAAAGAAGTGTTGCTCAAGCTTTTTGACGCCGATGCAGAATACTCCGCGGATACGTTGGAAGGCATTTATGACGGCCTAGAAAAAGTCAGCCGTCAAGTGCTGTCGGGCGACGTGACCGATGCATTGGCTGGCGAAGTACTGGGCGCGATTGCACGACATGAGGATTTGAACGGCCGTATTCGTCGCAACATGATGGACACTCGCCGCGCCTTAAGCTTTGTCATGCGCAGCAAAATGCTCAATGCTGAGCAATTTGAAGAAGCGCGGCAAATTTTGCGAGATATTGATTCGCTCGATTCACATACAGCTTTTGTTTTCGAAAAAATCAACTTTTTGATGGACGCCACGGTCGGCTTTATCAACATCAACCAGAATAAGATCATCAAAATCTTCTCTGTGGCCAGCGTCGCGCTGCTACCGCCTACCTTGATTGCCAGCATTTACGGCATGAATTTTAAATTTATGCCAGAGTTAGATTTGTCTTTGGGTTACCCGTATGCGCTGTTATTGATGCTAGCCAGCGCCTTGGTGCCCATGTGGTATTTCCGCAAACGTGGCTGGCTCAAGTAAAGTAGGACATGTTTAACCTGAACTTCATGAGGATTTAGTTTTGATTCATCGCCTCAAAGTACTGCCGCAATACCTGCTACCCAAACAGCTTCTGACGACGCTCGCCGGTCGTTTTGCGAGCCATGCCAGAGGAAGAATGACGACGACTGTGATTCGCTGGTTCGTCAAAAAATACCAAGTCAACATGGCGGAAGCGTTGAATCCTGAGCTTAGCAGCTATGCCACATTTAACGACTTTTTTACACGTGCTTTGAAGCCCGGTGCGAGGCCTTTAACGACGGCAGCGCTGATTTGCCCTGTAGACGGTGCAATTAGCCAGTTTGGTGACATCAAACAAGATCAAATTTTCCAAGCCAAAGGTCACAGCTATTCAACCACCGCCTTGGTTGGTGGCGACAAAACCTTGTCTGCGCAGTTTGCAAACGGTAGTTTTGCAACGCTGTACCTCAGCCCCAAAGACTACCATCGCATCCACATGCCGTGTGATGGCACATTGTCACGCATGATTTACGTGCCGGGTGACCTGTTTTCCGTCAACCCCTCCACCGCACGCGGCGTGCCAGGCTTGTTTGCACGCAATGAGCGCGTAGTCTGCGTATTTGATACAGATAATGGTCCGTTTGTACTCGTTTTGGTTGGAGCGACGATAGTCGGCAGCATGGCGACCGTTTGGCATGGCCAGATCAACCCACCACGCAGCGCATATGTACGCGAATGGCGTTATGACGATGAACTTATTTCACTCAAACAGGGCGAGGAAATGGGCAGATTCATGCTCGGCTCGACGGTGGTGATGCTATTTCCCGAAAACCACTCGAAAGCGCTGGCTTTTAACCCCTCTTGGGCTACCGCTGGCCCGGTGCAGCTTGGCCAAGCCATGTGCCAGAAAAAAACTTAACTTCTTGATTTGCAAGCTTATTCTGCTTCAACAACCGTAGGCACACGTTGCGCCAAGGCGCACATCAACTCATAACCCACCGTGCCACCAGCTTGTGCAACTTCGTCAATCGACAACACAGCACCGTTGCTGGCATTGCCCCACAGTGTGACTTCGCTGCCAATACGAACTTCGATACCGGCTTGTATGACGGGTTCTAAATCCACCGTGATCATGTCCATACTGACACGACCAACCATTCGGGTGCGAATGCCATCGACCAAAACTGGCGTCCCAGTGCTGCAGTGGCGTGGGTAACCGTCTGCATAGCCACAGGCGACAATACCGATTGTCATCGGCTTTTTTGCCGTAAAAATAGAGCCATATCCGACTGTAGCCGACGTATTTATTGCCTGTATAGCTATTATTTTTGCAGCTAATGTCATCGTCGGTTGTAATTTCCAGTCTGCATACATATGCTCCGGGAAGTCTGGCGCACTGCCGTAGAGTGCAATGCCAGGGCGCACCCAGTCAACCGCTGCTTCACAGCTGTGCCTAAGAGAGGCTGCGCTGTTGGCGACGCTGCGTTCACCGGGTAAATCTTGCGTTACAGCATTGAAAACCTTCATTTGTTCTGAGATACCTTTGGGGCCATCTGCATCACTAAAGTGGGTGGATAAAGAAATTTCATCCACTTGTGGCAGCGCATTTAACCGCGTCCAAGCAGCCCGGTATAGGGTGGGCTGGAAACCCAAACGGTTCATGCCTGAGTTCATTTTGAGGAATACGCGATGTGGGACTTCGGTTTTATGCGTTGCCAACATTTGAATTTGCTCATCGCAATGGACTGTGTGCCAAAGACCAAGTCGAGAACACATCTCCAAATCGCGCTGCTCAAACACGCCTTCCAAGAGCAATATCGGACCACGCCAACCCAGTTGTCGCACACGTACGGCTTCGTCTAAATCAAGCAAAGCAAAACCGTCGGCTCCGCGCAAACCCTCAAAAACACGCTCAATACCATGCCCATAAGCATTGGCCTTGACGACCGCCCAGACTCTCGAATCTGGCACGGCCCTACGGACGCTTTGCAAGTTATGGCGCAGAGCGATTGTGTGGATGGTGGCGAATATGGGGCGTGGCATGGGTAAAAGGGTAAAAGGGTGTGTGCAACGAGGGTATTCTCTCATTTTGCATTCACTTCTTTGATGTGAAGCCGTGATATAACCTTTCATTAGTTACTTATGCATTACCGAAACAGCGTCTCAGTATTTACTTAACTTTACATAGCGACATGCGATCAAGCCAATTATTGCCTTTTCCATTGCCTATTCAGCAGGCATTTTTGTTAGCCTTAGACTTATGACTCAGCCTTCGCATGAGCCGATGAAAAAAGGCTTTTTCACCATCATGGCAGCGCAGTTTTTTAGCTCTCTGGCAGACAACGCGCTACTTGTTGCCGCTATTGAGCTTTTAAGAGCGTCGAGTGCGCCAGCGTGGCACGTGTCTGCACTGGCGCCCATGTTTGCTCTGTTTTATGTGATCTTGGCACCCTTTGTGGGCGCTTTTGCTGACGCATACCCAAAAAGACAAGTCATGTTTGTGAGTAACTTTATCAAAGTAATTGGCTGCTTGTTCATGCTATTTGGTGGACACCCATTGTTGGCTTACGCCGTGGTTGGTTTGGGGGCAGCGGCATATTCGCCTGCGAAATATGGTATTTTGACTGAGCTGCTGCCAGCGTCTCAACTCGTTAAAGCCAATGGCTGGATTGAAGGCTTGACTGTCGCATCGATCATTATGGGTATTCTCTTAGGTGGACAACTGATCAATCCAACGATTGCAGGTCATTTGTTAGTCTTTGATTTTCCTTTATTGAAGACCAGTGTGGACACCCCACCTGAAGCAGCAATCGCCGTGATGATTTTGATATATGGCCTTGCAGCTTGGTTCAACACACGCATTCCCCTCACAGGCGCACCCATTATTCCTGTGCCTAAAAATAAACTCTCATTGGTGCCCGATTTTTGGCATTGCAATACCCTGCTTTGGAATGACAAATTAGGCCAAATTTCACTCTCAACCACCACTTTGTTTTGGGGCGTTTTGGGTAATTTACGGGTCATCGTGTTCGCTTGGGCAGCAGTAGCTTTGGGTTACAGCACAACGCAAGCATCGTCCCTGGTTGGCGTCATTGTGATTGGCACAGCCATCGGCGCCGTGATTGCCTCGATGCGAATGACGCTGGACAAAGCGACTAAATTGATTCCTCTAGGAATCATCATGGGGGTACTGATGTTTGGCCTCAACTTCATCAGCAGCATTTGGGTAGCCATTCCTTTTTTGATTTTATTGGGTGGGCTGGCGGGCTACCTTGTCGTCCCGATGAATGCATTGCTGCAGCATCGTGGCCATAACTTGATGGGCGCTGGCCGATCCATTGCCGTACAAAACTTCAACGAGCAAGCTTGCATCTTAGGTCTGGGTGGTTTGTACGTCTTGGGCACCAGCTTAGGTGTGACTGCATTTGGCGTCATCGCTTTTTTTGGTTTTTTGATCAGCCTTGTGATGTGGCTGATCATGCGCTGGCATGCGAGCAATCTGCGTAAATATCCCGCTGAAGAAGCGCATTTGATAGACATTGCCACGCATGATGGCATGCATGACTAAGTAGCCAGCATGAATTTGTTGCCTGTTGGCGCACTGGTGGTCAACGCCTTCGTCTGGGGCGTGTCTTGGTGGCCTTTACGCGAATTGCAATCTGCGGGGCTACACCCGCTGTGGTCCACCGTGATCATGTATTGTTTCGCCCTGATTGTCGTTTTAAGCTTCAAACCCAAAGCATGGCAAGGCTTGCTTCGATACCCTCAGCTATGGCTGTTGTTGTTAGCTTCTGGACTGACCAATGTGGGCTTTAATTGGGCGGTCAGCATCAGCGACGTGGTTCGCGTCTTGATTTTGTTTTACCTGATGCCCGCCTGGGCTGTGATGCTGGCGTGGCTGTTACTTGACGAGCGCCCAACACCCAACGCCGCATTACGTTTGTCGCTAGCATTTGTGGGCGTGATGATCGTTTTGATACCTTCAGATTTGCAGACCAAATCACTGTCATTTAGCTTTGCGGACGCTTTGTCTTTAGGCGGTGGCTTTAGTTTTGCCTTAACCAATGTGTTACTCAAACGGCTGGGAAACACGCCCAGCGAAGCACGCATGTTTGCCATGTTCAGTGGCGGTGCG